>JAICPS010000597.1 GCA_025929715.1 Anaerolineae bacterium
GAGCCCGCCGCCGTGATCGCCGACGTCGCCACCGACCCCAACACCCAGCAAGTGCTGGAGGTGGGCGTTGGCCGCGTCCATGAAATTTACGTCGTCGCCCCCATCCCCCAGGACGATGGCTCGCTGGCCCTCACCGTCGTCCGGGGAGGCATCTTCAGCTATTACGAGTTCCCCAGCGCCCAGCGCCTGACCGACGAAGCATGGCGCGCGCAACTGGCGGCCGGGGAAGCACCCGCGCAGCCCGCGTTCACCAGCAGTTTCAGCGTGCCGCAGGCGGCCCCCCTGGATATTCAGCAGGTCATCTATAGGTTCCAGCTTGATTGGCGGAGTATTCTCTTTTACACGGTGGGGTCGGCGGGTGTCGAGCACGATTGCGGCACGATCGGGCCGGGATACTTCGGCGTGTCGGTGAGCGACGAGGTCCGCCAACAGGCCCAGGCGGCTGTGGACGCGCTGCGGGCTCAGCGGCAGTATGAGGGCCGCCAATGGATCAGCACCGACTATGTGAGCGTTGAGCCCGCTTCGCCGGACCGCATCACCGTGACGGTGCGCGAGACCTGGAGCGATTACCTGGTGACGTACGAAGGGGAGAATCCCTTTGACTGGAACTTGCAGGGTGTGCCCCAGCCGATCACCGCCCGCCGCGGCCCGTACACGGTGGACGTCACCTATGTGCTGGAGCGCGTGGCTGATCCGCTCTCCGAGTATGCCTGGCGCGTGGTGAGCATGACCGAGTTGACCGCGCGCCCCGCGTGGAGGTAGATTTCCTATGCAAGAGTTACGTTACTTACCCGAAAGCGGATTCCTTCGACACACATGAGCAATTCGAAATGATAGAACCAACGCCGACCGCCGAAGGTATATTCATCGCTGTCATTTTCATTGTGGCTATGCTGGTCTTCGTCGTCATGCCGATCGCGGCGGTCGCAGTCGCCCGTTCCGGGCGTAAAGCGGGAACCCCGGCTCAGCCAAAGGATGAGCTGAAGCCTGCTTTACCTGCCGGAAGCAACGCGCCAATCTTCCCTGAAGATGCGTAACAGCCGGAGCGGGACCAGAAGGCGAGAGCAAGGCCCAATCGCTTGCCGAATTTTTCTCCCGGAAGCCACCGGAGGATTCAAACGAGTCCGGTCAGCGGCCTGCACAAAGCGGATTTCCCAGGCCTATCCAGAGGCTGAACTGGGCGATTACCTTATGCGCTGCCACCCTGGTGGCGTGGTTAAACTATTCCCGGGTCCAACCTGTTAAAAGTGCAGCCTCGCTCCTGCCTTTGATCCTCTCGCTTTCGATCCTGGCTCCCACCTGTCTGGGGATCGTCTGGCTGCGGCTAACCGGGACCGGCTGGCGGCATTCTCTCTTCCTGTTCCTGTGGGTGCCTGTAGCGTTTGGAGCGATCTGGGTGATCTATAGGCCGCTCGGGTTTATCATCAAATACCTTTCCGGACAGTGCTGCTGAATGGCAACAGAAACGAGTGACACCATGCAATATCTCAGAATCCCCAAAGTTGGAGATAGAAAGCAGTTCCGTTACCTGATCGCAATCCTAATGCTTCTCACAGCCTGTATTGGCGGGCAGTTTATCTTGTCAGACCCGTTAAAAGTCCTGGCTCCAGAAGTCCCCATGCTTTCTTCAGCGGATTGGCCCGGCAGCCAGTACAACCTGGAGCTGCTCATCACCGACGGACGACCGTGGTCCGGATAGCGGGCCTTCCTGCGGCGCGTCGTATTGATCAAAGATTGGATGCTCGTAACAGAAGCCTCGCAAATCCTGATAAGGTTGGTTCGATCCCGTATAGCCCGCTCGCGCCCGGGAGATTGACGCGCGACTCGTTGTCGGAGAGAACGGTGCGCTCGGAAACCGATCAGATCGCGAAAAGTAAATACGATGCACCAGACGAAATGGATCGAAAGGTTGTGGAGCGGGTTGCGGGACTCGCACAGAAGCAGGGAGTCTCGCGCACGCATATTGCGCTCGCCTGGCTCTTGCAAAAAGAGCCGGCCACTTCACCGGTCCTTGAAGCAACCAAAATCTTACATTTGGAGGAGGCTGTTGGTGCTCTATCCGTGACACTGACGTAGGAAGAGATAACCTATCTAGAAGAGCCATATGTGCCGCACCGAATCGTCGGTCATCAGCAATGAACATGAGAACCATCATTGACAGGCCTAGTGTGTACTAAACGGCCCTACTGACCATCATGGGCTTCTTTCCAATATGAAGAATCCAAACAAAAACAACTTGATCACAACATGATCAAGTTGCCTGGACAGGCGGTCCCGACGGGATTAGGGTTGGCGACGCGTAAGAAAAAATCGCTCAGTTGAGAAGATCGAAAGTGGTTCTTCAATGCCTTGCTGCTATAAGCACCTGAAGGGACTCGAACCGCTAAACGCCCATTTTGTCTGCTTGTGCATCTCCATAACACCCAAATCATTCACCTTTTCCCTCGAATCAACCCTTAACATAAGCAAAAACCGCTCAACATCCGTTGTTGGCGGTCTCTGGGAAACCGATGCCCCCAAGGGGACTCGAACCCCTGTTTGAGCCTTGAGAGGGCTCCGTCCTGGGCCGCTAGACGATGGGGGCGTCTAACACTGAGCGGGCGAGATTGTATCATCACGACCGAGAAACGTCAACAAACTGAACCTCTCGCTTACCTGGGCGTGAGCAGGTAGATGTCGCCGCCCTTGCTGGAGTAGAGTAGCTGGAAATCGGCGCGCTCGGCCAACTGGACAGGCTTGAGAACATAAGGCTTGAATGACAGCGCCTTGATCCAGATGACATATCCCTTCTCATCCGTTCCGGGCCAGGTTGGGAATTCCTCCGCCAGAACTTCCATCGC
>JAICPS010000689.1 GCA_025929715.1 Anaerolineae bacterium
AACAGGCCGCGGCTTTCATGAGTGACGGCTATGCCCGTGTGACCGGCGGACCGGCGGTCTGTATGGTCAGTGTCGGCCCAGGCGCGACCAACGCCATCACCGGCGTGGCCCAAGCGTATCACGAATCGTCGCCGGTCGTGGTGCTCTGTAGCGAGCCCACAACTTTCGTTTACGGCCGGGGACGCAGCAACTTTCACGAAGTAGATCAGGTTTCCCTCTTTCGCCCGATTACGAAGTGGGCGGCGCGGGCCGAGCGCGCGGAGCGCTTGCCGGAGTACCTGAAACGCGCCTTTCACGTCGCCGTATCCGGCCGTCCCGGGCCCGTTTATCTCGGAATACCCAAAGACCTGTTGTTGGCGGCGGCCCCTGATGGTGACCTGGTGGGCTTTTCTGCACCACAATCGACGCGCTCTGCAGCAAACCCCGAGGCGGTTCGACAGGCCATTGAGATTTTATCGTCGGCAGAGCACCCGTTCGTACTGGTCGGTGGAGGGGTGCTGTGGTCGGGTGCCCGCACGGCGCTGCGGCGGCTGGCCGAGCGGCTCGTCGCCCCGGTCGCCGCCACACCATGGCATCGGGGTATTCTTGCCGACGACCACCCTCTGGGCGTTGGCCAGTTAGGCAACACGGGAACAGATCCGGCGCTGGCGCTGGCCAAAGAGGCCGACGTTATCCTGGTGATTGGTTGTACGTTATCGGAGCTGACGACCGATCGCTATGGGCACAACATCATCCCGGCCACGGCCCGCCTGATCCAGATTGACATCGACCCTGAAGAAGTGGGCAAGAACTACCCTGTGGAAGTCGGGCTGGCCGGCGATGCGCTCACGGTGCTGCAACAGCTTCATGCCGCGCTCGATAAGCCGGGCGGCGACGACGACTGGCTGCGCCATCCGCGTCTCGATCAAATCCGGCGGCTCAAGGAGCAATGGGCAGCATGGTTGGACGAGTTGCGCCGCGCTGACGCCGAATCGCCAATCGGCCGGCTGACCGTCTATCAGGCGCTGCGGGCGTCCCTCGAACGTGATGCCATAATCTTGGCCGAAAGCGGAGGCACCGCAGCCTATACCAGGTTCGCGCTTCCGGCCTATGAGCCGCAAATCTTCCCGGGCGACTTTTCAGCCATGGGCAGCGGCTATTGCATGGCCCTGGGCGCAAAAGTCGCTTTTCCCCAACGGCAGGTAGTCAGCCTGGACGGCGACGGGGCATTCATGATGGTTTTACCGGAACTGCAGACGGCCGTGCAGAATGGAATTAATGTCATTTCCATCGTCTTCCATAACGATACGTATTCCAACATGAAGTACAAGCAGGACAAATTATTTGAGGGACGTTATCTAGGCGTTGACTTCGAATATCCCAATTTTGCGCGAATCGCGCAGGAATTTGGCGCCTGGGGCGAACGCGTTGTTTCGGCCGTAGACCTGGAGCCGGCGATCGCGCGCGCCCTGGGGGCCGCCCGGCCCGCGGTGCTCGACGTCATGATCAACCCCCAGGATCAGGTTCCACCCAGCGCCATTTACCGGCGCTGGATCCAGGAAAGGCAGATGTCACCGGTTGCAGCATAGGAGGCAGGCTATGTTACGTGAAAATGAAATGCAGTATGACGCTGCGAGCCAATGGCTAACCGTCAGAGGCATGATCGCCAAAGATCTGCTGACGCACGAGCTAAAACCTCGCCCAAAACGAGGCGACTTCTTTGCCGCGCGCTTTGACGAACTCTCGGGTAACACGATGTTGGGCTGCCACGTGGGCGAGATGCCGGGGGAGCGCAACATCGGCCACCGCCACGTAGACGAGGCAATCATCTACATGTTACGTGGTTCCGGGCACAGCGTTCTCTACCAGGAAGATAAGTCAAAAGATTGGCCGCAACAACATGTCGTCGAGTGGCGGGCCGGCAGCCTGATTGCCATTCCGATCAACGCTTACCACCAGCACTTCAACGCCGAACCTGGCGTGACCGCCGTGAGGCAGCTGGCGATCAAGAACGTGCCGACGTTGCGCAGCATCTTCAACAGCCGCGAAGTGATCTACGCCAACCCTTATCGCTTCTACGACCGTTATCACGACGAACCGGACTACTTTCAAATCAGCGAGCGTGCCGGCCCGCGCCAGTGGCGCACGAACTTCGTGAAAGATCTGAAGACATTTCCCCTGGACCCCTGGCCCGAGCGTGGAGAGGGCGTTTCGACCATGTATTTCGATATGGCCGGCAACCAGACGTTGCGACCACACCTCACCGAGCTGGACG
>JAICPS010000205.1 GCA_025929715.1 Anaerolineae bacterium
AAAGTCATAGCCGCGCTCAATGTCGTGAAAGACCTCATAATTGACCGTTGCCGCCGTCACGTCACTCAGATCCACCGTGCGCTGCAATTGCATGTGGCTGTAGTTGACCCGCTGTGCGTACCAATACTGCCGGCCTGAAGCCGCGGGCACCTCGAGCAACGGCACCTGGTTGCTACCCTCGAACTGCACCGTCACCGTTTCCTGGCCCTGCAGCAAATAGTAATCTGCAGCGTACTGGCGCACCGTAGTGTCAAATTCGGCCGGCGACGTCACCGCGGTCATCGCTGCCGTGCCCAGGCTGCCTCCGCCCAGGCGGTATATGTCCGGGGCCTGCGGGTGGCGATGGATTGCCAGCGCTGCCAGCCAGTCCAGCCAAAGCGCTTTGCCGTCAAAATTCAGCCCATTGGCCTCGGCTACGGCCGTCACGGCTTGCAGGCCATCGGCCGAGTGCGTAGCAAACTGCCGGTAAAGATCAGGGCCCAGCCTGTCATAGATGTAACGGTTCAGCACGTAGCCTTGCCCGTAGTGCGGATAAGTATTTCCGTCTGTCCAGCGGTTAAGCTGCTGGTCCGGGTTTTCTAAAAAGGCGTTGCCACGGTCCAGCGCATTGTCGGTGAAGCCCGCCAGCTCCTCGGCGAAAATAGCCGACCCTTCAATTTCCCAATCGGCGTCGCTCTGGTCGTAATTGTCCTCGATCATGTGCCGGAACTCGTGGGCCAACACGTGGATATATGTGGCGCTGCCAAAGACCTCTCCATTCATCACGAACATATCGCGCTCGTTGGAGTACTCGTTCACAATGCGCGGCAGCGCGTCGGACGAGCTGAAATAGCCTAGCAGGCCGCAACGTGTGGCGTCGTCGCAAATAGCGCCCGGCGAGGCGTTTAGAATGTGCAGCCGCGCGTCGCCGTCGATGCCCGGGCTCTCTTCCTGCCCGAAATTAGCCACATTCTCTTCGTAAATCTGATCAAAAGCCGTCCCGGCCGCCTCCAGCGCGCCGGCATCGGGCTCAGGCAGCGTCGTGTCGAACCAGAAATAGGCGTGCTCGCTGGCAGCAAATAACCGCGCCTCGATCGGTACGTTAATATTGCTGTCGATGTTGAGTGTGTTGAACGGCGCTGTGTCGCCCACCTCTGGCGGGGGCAACGCGACGGCGTCCGCCAACATTTGCTCTGTGACGCCGTTGTAAGCCATTGCCAGCGCCACGTCATCGCGTACCGGAGGCGCGGCTGCTTCCAATTCTGCCAGCGCTCGTTGCTGCTCGGCCGTCAGCGGCGGATTTTCAAAGGGCGTGGGCAGGGGCTCGGGCGGCATCCAGGTGGGCGCCGGTACGGCGCCGCCCTCGCGCGCCGTCGCTTCCGCCGCGGGAGTGCTCGTTTCGGACGCCTGCGCAGGCGCCGTTGCGGTTGTCGAGGGCGATACTTCTCCGATCTGGGTAGCAGCAGCAATCGCTGTGCCGGTCGGTTCGGAGGTCGCCGTCGGATCTAGGCCGGTTACCAGCTGGCAGGCCAGCGTGAGTACCAGGAGGAGCAGGAGAGGAAGCGAAATATGGCGAGATGGGAGCGTCATTGAGCTGTTTCCTTTGTGAGGTTCGTCGTGATACGTGATTTTACCAGTGTGCGAACCGGCCTAGATCTTGCAAAGGCCAACGCTAAGTGCACATTAACGAAGGGTGACATATTACTCAAACAGATCACTCCTGGCTATAATGACCCATCGTAGATGCGTTTCGAAGGAGCAATGGAGCTTCCCGGCAGAAAGGTGTGATCAGGCGACTCGACTATGGCCTCAACTTCGCCACAAAACCCGAGCGTGCGCAGCGCGAGCGTTCCCCAGGTGAGCATTCCCGCGAACGAGATACACGTTTACGATGCCGAGGTCGGTTGGCGCAACCTTCTTCCCGACCTGCAAGAGCTGCACAAATACCGATTCTTGCTGCGCAATCTCGTGGTACGCGACCTCAAAGTCCGCTATAAAAACTCCGTTCTGGGCGTTTTGTGGAGCCTGTTGAATCCCCTGCTGATGATGGTAGTCTTCAGCCTCGTCTTTGGCGTCCTCAGCAACAACGATATCCGCCAATATTCAGTATTCTTCCTGGTGGGCCTCATGCCCTGGAACTTCTTCAGTGGCTCAGTGCTGAGTGGAGCCAATTCTATCACGGGCAACGCGCATCTGGTGAAGAAGGTCTACTTCCCGCGACTTTTACTGCCCGTGGCGGCCCTCATGTCCAACCTCGTTAACTTCTTCATCGCGCTTGCCGTACTCGTCGTGTTTCTCTATGCGTCAGGCATCGGGCTCACCGTTCATGCTCTATGGGTGCCGCTGCTTCTTTTCACACAAATATTATTTACATTGGGCCTGGCTTTCATGCTTGGTGGGCTGCACGTTTTTTATCGCGACATCATGATGATCCTCGACGTACTGATGTTAGCTTGGTTCTTTCTCACGCCGGTGATGTACCCACTTTCGCGCTTTGGAGAGCAGGTAACGATTCTCGGCATCCCCTTTATGCCCGCTCAAGTGATGCGCTGGCTTAATCCAATGGCTTCGATCATCGATGGTTACCGCACCGTACTCTGGGGCACGATCTCCAGCGCCGGGCACGTAAGCGCCGGACCGGCCGCCATGGATCCTGCGTACCTCTTGCGCACGTTCGTCACGGCCATGATCGTGCTCGTCGTTGGCTACCTGGTCTTTGCCCGCAGGCAGCACCTGTTTGCGGAAGCGTTGTGATTTCCCCTAATCTCATCTTACAATGCCTTCTACGCCCCACCACCGGCTGCCGTACGGTTAAGCCACGGCGCCTTGAAATGATTCGATGACTGCCTATAATCATTGCGGTTTAGGAATGGTCGGCAGGTATATGGTACTTCGTAAAATAGTCGCACTCTCTATTTTGCTTGCAGTGTTCCTCTGGCTGCAAGGCTGTTCGACCGAGCAGCCGGGCAGCCTCGGTGGTGACGCCTCGGGTGGTGTGGCGGAAGCCCAGCAAGAGCCCTCGGCCACGAGCACGGAGACGTCTGTGCCCCCCACTGCCACGGTTACGGCTGTAAGCGAAGCGACGCCCACCGACGACAGCACGCCGACGCCCGGTCCCTCAAGCACACCAACCCGAACGCCCACGCCGAGCCGCACGCCGACCAGGACGCCAGTGCCCAGCGCCACGCCAACCGTTGTGCCACAGTCGAATCCATTCCTGGCCAATTATGGCACACCACCCAAATACCTGACCGCGACGCCGCCCACGCCAATTCCCTCGCCCGTGCCGCAATTTGAAATCCCGCCTGGCGTCACCAACATTCTGCTGCTTGGCAGCGACGATCCGCTCAGCCACGGCGTGGGTAACACAGATACAATTATCATCGCCTCGATTAATCGCGAGACGAAGACGGCTTCCATGGTCTCTTTGCCTCGCGACCTGTGGGTCTACATTCCTGGTCGCACGCTGCATCGCATCAACACGGCTATGCCCCTTGGCGGCGTGCAGCTCTTAAAGGACACCATTCTTTACAATTTCGGCGTTCCCATTCACTACTACGCGCGCATTGATTTTGAAGGCTTTCAAAGCGTTGTCGATGCAGTCGGCGGCGTGGACATTCCGGTAAGCTGCTCATTTGAAGATTTTCGCCTGATATCCGACGATCTGGATCCGCTTGTCGAGGAAAACTGGGAACTCTACCGCATCGATCCCGGCATACGCCACATGGACGGCAGCACCGCCCTGTGGTATGTGCGCTCTCGCGAAGCCATTGAGGCCGACTGGGGCCGTTCCAAGCGCCAGCAGCAGGTGCTCCGCGCCCTGTTCCACAAGGGGCTGGACTTCGACCTGATTCCGCAGATCCCGGAGCTTTTCTCCACGTACAGAGACACGGTGGAGACCGATCTTGACATTGGACGCATCTTACAATTAGCGTCTGTGGCCCCCGCAGTTCGCGAGAATGACATCCAGCAGCTCTATATCGTCGGCAACCAGTTGCAACCCTGGGCCGTCCCCGATAGTGTTCCCCCGATGAACGTGCAGCTGCCTCGTTGGGAGAATATGTATTTTACCTTTAACCGGCTTTTCTCGCCGCCCGCGCTCAATACCGGCAGCCGCGCGCCGATTTTCGTTGAAGTAGTGAACGGTACCGAAAACCCTGACCTGGCGCTACTGGCGGCCGATAACCTTGCCTGGTACGGTTTTGCGCCTGTGATCGTCGAAGCAGACGACGACGATGTCGAGGCGACGACAATTTCATACTACGGCGACAACCTCAAGGGATCCTTTGATGTGCTCTTGAGCTGGATATTCGACCAACGGTCGGACGACATTGAATTGGTACCGGATACGCCTTACGAATATGACTACCGCGTCGAGCTCGGCGCCGACTACAATCCCTGCGTTAACCACCTTTTCTCACCAGACTAACAAATAGCTTCGTCGTAACGACTTCCCCCCTTCTATGGGACGTCGTTCCACGTTAACAAACAGGTCACGACCTGACTGTGGAGGGCAGTTATGTCAAGCGCAGCGCTCAATACCGTTCCCCGACCTGTAGACGAAAAACAATATCGTAATCGCATCCGCGCCTGGACGTTGTACGATTGGGCCAACTCCGCTTTTGCCACCACGATTCTGGCGGCCGTGCTGCCCGTTTTCTACAGCCAGGTTGCCGGCGCCACGCTGCCCAGCCCTGCGCGCGCCACGGCTTACTGGAGCGCGGGGCTGAGCGTCAGCCTCTTTTTTGTTGCCATTCTCTCGCCCATCCTCGGCACCATCTCTGACATTATGCGCGGCAAGAAGCGCCTGCTCAGCGTTTTTATGGGCATCGGCGTGGTCGCCACCGGCCTGCTGGTGTTTGTCAACACGGGCGACTGGTTGCTGGCCTCCATTCTCTTCATCGTCGGGCGCATCGGTTTCAGCGGCTCCATCGTCTTTTACGATGCCCTGCTGCCCCATGTCGCCCGCGAGGAAGACCGCGATGTCGTCTCAACCCGCGGTTACGCTTTCGGCTACCTGGGCGGCGGCCTGTTACTGGCGATCAACATCGCCATGATCTTCGCCCTGCCCGAGAACAACCTCGGTTCGCGCCTGTCTTTCCTCAGCGTGGCCGTGTGGTGGCTCATCTTCTCCATCCCTTTGCTGCGCATCGTTCCCGAACCACGCGCGGCGATCGTGGACCTGGCTCCGGGCGAAACGGTTCTCTCGGCGAGCTTCAAACGACTGCGAGGGACATTTAGCCAAATGCGCCACTACCGCGAGCTATTTAAGGTCCTCGTCGCTTTCCTGATCTACAACGACGGCATCGGCACCATCATCGGCGTCGCCGCTATTTACGGGGCAGAACTGGGCTTTAGTAGCGTGGAGTTAATTCTGGCTATCCTGCTGGTGCAGTTCGTGGGCATCCCGTTCAGCCTGGTCTTCGGCCATCTGCCGAGCCCTGGCGAAACGCGCCGCCCCGTGTTTCTTGCCTTCATCCTTTTCAACATTATTTTCTTACCACTCGTCGGCATTCTCGGCGCCCGCCTTTTGCCCGCCGCGCTCGTCGGCGCGCAACAACCCGATCTCGCCGCGACGGCGACGGCGGTTGACGAGGGCGTTTACGAGATTGGCAGCGACGCGCTAAGTCTGGCAGGCGACTGGCAGACGGCCGAAATCCCTCCTGAAACGACCGGCGCCGAACAGCCTACAACCTACGCCTCGACCGCGGAACCGGACGCGCAATACAGCATCACGTTCAACGGGCAGCAGGTGGAGCTGACCTACAGCACGGGGCCTGAGCAGGGCATCTGGAACGTCCTATTGGATGGTGAACCGCTGCCGGACGAGGATCGGCAGACCGTACGTATCGACGGCTATAGCGAGAACGTGCGCTATGGCGTCACCCAGGCCCTCACTGCCGGCGAGGTGGGCGAGCATACGTTGACGGTGGTCAACAGCGGTGAAAGCAATCCCCAAAGCGCCGGTACTGGGATGGCCCTGGCGCAGATCGAGGTCATGCCCCTCTTTCCTCGGAGCAATCTGGCGCTGGTCATCGGCCTGCTGTTGGGTTTGGAAATCTTCGGCCTCGCGCTCGCTTTTCTGCTGGGACCGGCGTTGGTCGGCAACCTTGCCGCGACCTTCGACACCAAACGCAGCATCTTTCTGGCGCTGGTGGCCTATGCCGTTATCGCCGTCTGGGGCTACTTCCTGAGCGCTGTGATCGAGTTCTGGTTCCTGGCCTGGATGGTCGCCGTGGTGCAGGGCGGCAGCCAGGCGCTCAGCCGCAGCCTCTATTCCAGCCTCTCGCCAGCATCCAAGAGCGGCGAATTTTTCGGGCTGTTCAGCATCATGGAAAAATTCGCCTCGTTCTTCGGCCCGCTCTTCTTCGCCGCCGCCGTGGCCCTCTTCGACAGCAGCCGGCCTGGCGTACTGAGCCTGGTGCTCTTCTTCGTCGTCGGTGGCTACTTGTTGACCCGCGTGGACGTCGAGGAAGGTCGCGCCCTTGCCCGCGCTGAGGACGCCGCAGCCCTTTGAAATTCGCGGCATTAGTTACGCTACTCGCGCCAGTCCCACCCGCGCTCGTCTTTCCGCCGCCCGCGCTGCTTTTTCTCACGCAGCCGCCGTTCGTCAGCTGCGGCGCTCGGCCGCGTTTTGCGCCTTCTTTTCCGCGGCCTTAGCGCTTCGCTCAGCAGCGCCTCAAAACGTTCTAAAACAATTTCCCGGTTCTGATGCTGGCTCCGCGTGTCCTGGGCGCTGAGCTGAAGAATACCGTGCTGATCCAGGCGTGACGCCAGTCGTTTCATGAGTCGCTCGCGCTGCACCTCATTTAGACTCGGGGAGTTGGCCACGTCGAAAAACAGCGTGACGCGCGTCGCCGAACGGTTGGCATGCTGGCCGCCCGGCCCGCCACTGGGAGAAAAAGAAAAAGTCAGCTCCCAGGCGGGAATCGTTACTCTGTTTGCGATGACGATATCTTCTTGATCTGGCATATGTCTCCATTGTGGCAATGATCCGTTACATCTCCATTAGAGTTGACGCCGAATGACTCGACCAGTAGACTCCGCACTATGCAGCAGCAGGCTGGCGACCAGGGCCTAACAGCATCACCCTCGCGTTTTGCACATATTTTCTTTATGGACGGCGTAGGATTAGGAGAAAACGATTCCTCGACCAATCCCTTTGTCTCAGCCCGCCTTCCAACCCTTAATGGTCTACTGGGGGATAGCTGGTATCTGGCCTCGTCCCCTCGCATCGTCACATCCAGGGCAAGCTTCGGGCCAACCGACGCCACGCTCGGCCTGCCGGGCCGCCCGCAGAGCGCGACGGGCCAGGCCACCATCTTGACCGGGCGCAACGTGCCGCAGATAGTCGGTGGTCATTATGGACCGAAGCCTAACGCTGCCGTCGCCGCCGCCGTTCAGCACGGCACGCTATTTCACGACGCCACACGCAGCGGCGGCACGGCGGCGCTGATCACACCCTATCCGCAAGGCTACTTCGACGCCATCGATAGCGGCAGGCGCCTGCTATCCGCCGTGCCCCTGGCGGCCACGTGTGCCGGCCTGCGCCTGATGACGGCAGACGATTTGCGCGCCGGACGCGCCGTCAGCCCGGGCTTCACCGGACAGGCCTGGCTTGATTACCTGGGTTACACCGACATTCCCATTCTGAGGCTGGAACAGGCCGGGCGGCGCATCGCGCAGATTGCGCGCGCCTACACCTTTAGTTTCTTCGAGCACTGGCCCAGCGACCGTAGCGGTCATCGCGGCTCGCTGGAGC
>JAICPS010000509.1 GCA_025929715.1 Anaerolineae bacterium
GAATTAATGCTTCAGTCGGTTGGGTGATAGCACTTTGGTGCCCATCCCAGCGCTACTGAACCTCAACTTTTTTACAGTAATCCGTTTCTGGCCGCTATTGTCGCGCAAGCTTCCAACTTGCAGGCCCTCACAAGCAATAAGCTTGTGCTACAAGGCCTCTTTGAAGTCATACAGTCCTGCATCAACGCGCCAGCGGCTTCCGCAAGTAATACAGTGTAGCTCATCCCCCTGTGCCACGTCCAGCGGTGTGCGACAGACAGGACAGGCAAAGAACTGGCCTTCGGCGGCGACTTTCCCGGCTGGATGGTCACTAGCGATAAACACGCTCGGCGTGAGCTGCATCCAGCTCCCGGAAGGCTGCAAAATCCTGTCGATGCTTACAAGCCAGGAAGTAGGCACCAGTCGCTTCAAGAGCCCCAGGCGGAAATGAGAGACGGTCAGTTGCATTTTTGGTCGAAATTTTGCCTCGTGCAACCTGTCGCGTATCCAGCGTGGATGAAAATCGAAGTTTAGCTCCGTGAATTCGACCGGTTCAAGTGCGAATGGCGACCATTTTTGGCGTCGCACAGCATAGCGCAATATCGCCTTCAGGTTCCGCTTATTGGCAAACTCGAGGACATAGCGCCCGCCGGGCCGCGCAATGCGCGCCAGTTCGTGAACAAGACCGGGAACGTCGGCGGCGTGATGAATCGTTCGTATCTGGACTATGGTTTCGAACACGCCCTCGACGAAGGGCATCTGGTACCAGTTTCCGGCGACGAAAATGAAGCGGAGATCTCGACCTAGACGCGCCTGCGCTTCGCGCAAAAGGGTGCGTGAGTAGTCGAAGAGCACGACGCGCTGGTATCCATGATATTCAGAGGCAAGGCGTCCAAATCCGGCGCCAATGTCGATCAGGGTCAAGCCTGTCGCGGGCATCAGTCGCCGGAGTGCGATGCGTTCTACTTGGTCTTCATAGTCGCGGCCTTTTCCTTCCCAGAATCGTGTGCGATAGTCGGAGCCTTCGTAGTCGCAGACTGGCCGTTTTGGCTTTGAAGCCATATAGAATTAGCGCGGCAGGGCGCCTATCGGCTCGGCGGGCGCTACAGAGTCCACTGCCTGGTTGGCAATTCGGTCGTACAGTTCTTCGTTACTTTCTGGTAGCCCTCTCAGGAAGGCGTCTAGCGGCTGGAACAACGCTCGCAGTGTGTTAAAGGGGCCGCCAAGCTCCGTCTCTTCGAGAGGAATATCCACTGCTACATCGAGCTGAACCGGAATTGTCGTGCTGACAGGTACTTGCAGATCGAGAGCTACGGGCAACGTGGTTCCGGCCGGCAATTGTAAGGAGACCACTCCGTTGATCGTACCACCTCCGGCAGGAAGAACGAACGTCGCCGGTACAGACATAGGAACTGGCTCAACTAGTTCAACTTGTGTGTGCTGTTGCAAGGGAAGTGTGAACGCCACCGGGATCTGGTCGTCCACGGATATCGTGCGCGCAATGCGCGCCTCGCCCATCTGAATAAAGCTATCGCTCAGGCCGCCTACCAGGGGCCGGGCGACGTCGTTGAGTCCGGGAATGAGCAATGGTAGGGCCAGTAGTATCACGATGACCAGTACGAGGTTGACGACAAACGAGAAGATGATTGCCATGTTTTTGAATGCCTGCCAGGGCCTAGCCTGCCAGAATAGATCCTTTTTCACGTTGTTCCTCCCGATTCGGACTGGATGGTGTGTTCCTGGCTGCACGAGCATGCAAAGCTGGTCTCCGGATTTCCGGCGACGGATTTATGGTAGCATGGATCCCGCGTATGACAAGGGAGACGCTGGTACCGTCCTGTTTCACGTGAAACAGTTCTCGTCATTTATAGTTACAACTTTGGTCTTGTCGGCGAAACTACGAGCCGACGAAGTAACCACGACGTAGCCGCGCTAAACTAAGCTCTCGGTTTGCGCGCCACAGTTGCCGCACTTTCCTCGCTAATCTCAACACAAAGCGTCTGCCAGGTGCGAAACCACCGAAACAGTTCATCGACATCTAACAAATAGTCAGGGTTTGCATTGGGATGTGTTTTAAGTGCACCCTGATGGCGCGTCTCAAAGAAAAGCAACCCTGTTGGACGCAATGCCAGCTTCAGCCGATGGATTAGTTTGCGATCCAGAAAACGGAAGACGCAGATTAGATCGACGCTAGTCGCAGCCGGTATCCACTTATCAAGATCAAGTTGCGCAAAAATTACACGACCGGTCAACCCTCGGTCCAAGGCGCTCGCCCGCGCTCTTTGCAGCGCCACATCGCTGAGGTCCACTCCTAACACTGCATAGTTATGCTGCGCCAACCAGATGCTGTTCTGACCTAGTCCACAGGCCACGTCCAGGGCCAGCCCTGAACTTAGTAGGCCCTGCTGACTTCGCAATAGCCTTGCCGGCGCCGGAACGTTGCGCACCTCCAGCCACTTGCGATTCCAGCGATCGCGCTCATCTCGGCTCAAGTCTCAAATTCCTACAGTATGCGGTCACGGTGACCAAAACCACGACTATTGTCGATAAAGTAGAGCCGATCAGGCGTGATTCTGTACCAATTTACCTTCTGAAACGCCACTTGTATCGCCATCGGGGCGTCTCGCAAGAACCGAAACTTCTCGGTGTAGCGTTCGATGGCGTCGACGCGCTCCGTACCTGAAAGCCATTGCACCGGTCCTTCTAACTGAATCCCTTTGATCGACTCCCAGTCAGAATAATCTTCTTGAATAGTTCCAGCGACACGTGGGTTCTGTTCCAGATTCTGCACATGACGCGCGCCTGCGGACGAAAGAAAATAAAGGTCGAATCGCTTACTGACGTAGAAGACGGCCGCCGCCCAGAGTCCCGCTGGACCGCTCGTTGCAACGGTCATTACCTGGTGTGTGCGCAGGTAGCTGATCGCATTTTCCAAAGGGCTAGCCGCCATCGCGCGCTCCCGCGCCTTCCCACCGCCGGAAAAGTTCTACAGGTAGCTTGATCCCAAAGAGGTCCAATACTCGGTTCACCGTTTGGTTGATGATGTCGTCGATGCTTTGTGGCCTGTGATAGAAGGCTGGCAATGGCGGTGCAATTACAGCTCCCATCTCGGCTGTCTGCAATAAGAGGCGCAGGTGTCCCAGGTGCAGCGGTGTTTCACGTGGAACAATAACCAACTGACGCCGGTCCTTCAAAGTCACGTCGGCGGCGCGCAAAAGCAAATTGTCGCTGTACGAGTGTGCAATCCCCGCCAATGTCTTCATCGAGCAGGGAATCACAACCATCCCAGAAGTGATAAAGCTACCAGATGAAATCGCCGCGGCGATATCACGAAAACGATAGACCACATCAGCCAACGACTCGACCTGAGAAGGCGTGAACTCCGTCTCCAATCCAATGGTTTGCGCAGCAGCGGTACTCATCACTAGGTGTGTCTCAACGCTCGGGACGTCCCTCAAAACTTCGAGCATGCGGACACCATAGATTACACCGCTCGCCCCAGTAATTCCCACGACCAGTCGTTCCATGTCATCCCTTGCCAACATTATGTC
>JAICPS010000735.1 GCA_025929715.1 Anaerolineae bacterium
CAGCGCGCGAAAGACTTCGGCCATTGGGCCAGCTGCGACCGCCGCCTGCAGCCGGTAGCGCCCGTGTGCAAATGTTTGTTCTGTGTTCTCGGTGCTATGTGTCATGATTCTGCTTTCGGTATTGTAGCGCGGCTACTTCGTAGTAACGAGTGAAGTCGTCACTACGACGCTGGAACGGACGATAACCGCGGTTATGGTATGAGCAATTCCTGGCCCACGCGCAGCCGGTTCGGGCTGCTGATTTCGTTGGCTTCCATAATCGCTTCGACAGTCGTTCCATAGCGGCGGGCTATGACCCACAGGGTGTCTCCCGGAGCGATCACATGCACTGTAGGCGGTGTGGGTGATGGCGGTATGAATTCCTCGCCAGGCACAAATGGAACGAAAGTGCTAAATGTCTCGTCGAGGTCTTCGCCGGCTGTTGCGGGGGCCCCGCGGGGCGCGGTCGCGCGCGGTCCGTCCTCCACTACATCCCAGCGAACGTAGGTGAGCGCCGAAATCTCCTCGCCGCTGAATTCGGCGCCTCGGACGTAACCGTTGCTATCCAGCCAGGCCTTCACCTCCCATTCGGGGTCGACGGTTTCCACGTCACGCAGCACCAGCCAGACCACCGGCTGATCTGCCAGCAGGTCCTCCAAATTTTCGACCTCCTGTGGATCGGGATGCAGTAGTAACTCGTCTTCCGGATAGCCTTGCGTTTCCACGCTGACGCCGTACTGCCGGAAGTAGTAGGCAAAAGGCAATTCGGCGTATGAAGGCACAAAGAGGATCAGTCCTTCGTCGCGCCCGGCGGCGGAGTGCGCTACCTGTTCCGCAAGCAGGCGCCAATCCGCTTTCTCTTCCGCCCAGGCGTTTGTCCCGATAGATACGATGTTCATCAACAGCAGCGGCGCCAGCAAAACCACGGTGGCGCGAGGGCTGTCGAACTTTCTAATCGTATCCAGCACCAGCAGGTAGTAGCCTAACGAGGCAGTAATGAGATTGCGGCTAAGGAAAATCGGTTGGCGCAGGCTCAACAATAAGGAGACGACCAGTGGCACAAACAGCCACATGATCGCCAGCCGCCGCTGCCAGCCGTCGTCGGGTACGATGGCGGCGAGCACGAATACCAGCGTCATGTACAGGACGCTGAGCGCGATCCAGGGAAAGTTAAAGCTATTGAAATCCAGAAAGGCGCCCAGCACCGTCTGGAACGACGGTGGAAGGAGCCAGAAACTTTCGGTCACCTGTTGCGTCTGGCGCACCAAAGAAGGCAACCAGGGGGCGTAAAGCAGCAAAACGGCGCCCTGGCTCAGCAGCCACTTCTTCACCCGCCCGGGAAAGCGCTTGCGGGACAGGAGAAAGAAAAGCGCGACGGCGACCACGTACCAGATGGCCCCGTTGTCCGTATATAGGGCCAGCGCCGTGGCCACGGTATAGGCGGCCCAATGCTTAGTCTGGTTGCCGCGCAGCGCGCGGATTAGAAAATAGGCCGAAACCAGCACAAAGAAGGTAAGCATGGCATACATGCGTGCTTCTTGCGCATACCAGATCTGGAAAGGCGAGAAGGCCAGGATCACGGCCCCCAGCAGGCCGGCGTTTCTGTCCTCGTAGAGCGTCGACGCCAGCAGGTAGACGGCAGGAATCGCGGCCGTGCTGAACAGCGCGGAGAGCAGCCGCACTGCTCCTTCGCTCTGCCCCAACAAGAGCCAATACTTGAGCAAAATGTAATAGAGCGGCGGATGGGTGTCCGCGAGCACGGTCAAACGCAGCAGGTCGTCCAGGCTCCGCTGGCTCAGAGCGATACTGAAGGCTTCGTCTAACCAAATGCTTTTGTCCCCAAGCAGATAAACGCGCAAGAGCGCGCCCGCCAGCG
>JAICPS010000169.1 GCA_025929715.1 Anaerolineae bacterium
CGCGACATCCTCGATCCGCGAACGCGGAAGTAGCCGGCCGAAACCTCCTCTCAAACGCCCGCCACCTATAACAGACGCTAAGAAAGCTCTATGAACCTGTTCTCCGCGTGGCCACATCGAATATGACCGCCGCAGCAAGCACCAGCGCTCTGACGATGTATTGGTAGGAGATATCAATGCCCATCAAGTTCATGCCGCTGGTGAGCGAGATCATGACCAGTGCGCCAATGAGCGATCCTATCACCGTACCGACTCCCCCGGCGGCCGACACACCGCCCACAAAAGCGGCCGCGATGGCATCCAATTCAAACAACGTGCCCGCCGTCGTCGTGGCCGATCGCAGCCGGGAGGCATACAGAATTCCAGACAATGCCGAGAGCATACCCATCGAAGCAAATACAACATGGGTAATCCTCTTGACACTGATCCCGCTCAATTCAGCCGCTTCCGGATTGCCACCAACAGCATAAATGTGGCGGCCAAGCACCGTCCTTTTGGTGATGAAATCATAGAGGAGAACCACAATCAAAACCACGACCGCGGTCCACGAAAGTCCTCGGTAGCCTGCCAGGATCCAGGCAATGCCCCCGATTAAGGCGGAGATGAATACCAGTTTCAAGATGAACATGGGAGTTGATAAGACTTCAAATCCCTGGTTGCGCAACCTCGCACGCGAAATGTTCTCGCTAGAAACATATAGGATAATTCCGAGCAAACCAAGAAGTAAAGTGACTTTATGCATCTCCGGCAAGATCCCGATATCCGGAATATCAGGAACAAAGCCATTGCCGATGGCGTTGAAGGCATCGTTCGGAATAATAATCGTGCCCGTCGCTCGCGTGGAAAGCTGCAAGGCCCCCCGGTATCCCAGCCACCCGGCGAGCGTAGCTACAAACGCCGGGATACCTAGCTCCGCTACCAGCGAAGAGGTAAGTAGCCCGGCCAAGATCCCCAGTCCAAGCACCATTGGAATCACCACGTAGACAGGTAACTCCCAAGATGCCATGGCGATCGCCGCAACCGCTCCGAGAAAACCGGCCAAAAAACCAACCGACAGATCAATATGGCGAATAACAATAACCAGTGTCATGCCTACCGCCAACACAGCAATATAACCGGTCTGGTTCACCAGGTTGACTATATTTCTTGAAGAAGTGAAAAGGCCGTCTGTCGTAACGGCAAAGACGCCCATGATCACAAATAAGGCGATGAACATCCCATATTCGCGGATATTCTCGCGCAGCAATTTCCGGGCCTCACTTATGAGTGACATCTTAAGCCTCCGTTTGCCCCTCAGGAAGCTTCTCTTTCGGCGAAGTCATCGCGTGCACCGATCATATAGGCCACAACTCGTTCGCGGAACTCCTGAATGTCACCTTCTACAACTGTGTCGCAGACTTTGCGCCCGTGACGGAGCACGATCATGCGATCACTCACCCGGTAAACATCTTCAAGGCGGTGACTGATGAGGATAATCGAAGCGCCGTGTGCCTTAAGTTGGTCAACCAGTTCGAGCACCTTATCAATGGCTGCCACGCTCAGGGCCGCCGTCGGCTCGTCCATGATGATGACCTTGGCGTCGAAGGCTGTGGCGCGAGCAATGGCGACCGCCTGGCGCTGGCCTCCAGACAGTCTCTCCACTTTTTGACGGACAGAAGGGATATCGATCTTGAGGCGGTCCATCAAGTTTCTCGTCTCTTGCTCCATGTACTGGTAATCCAGTACCCCGATCGGACCCAGGTTTATTCGCACGACTTCACGTCCCATGAACACATTCGCAGACACGTCGAGGTTGTTGGCGAGGGCATAATCTTGATAAACCATCTCGATACCCATACGACGCGCATGCATGGGACTGGAAAAGTGTACCGGCTCACCCTCAATATAGATTTCCCCATCGTCGGGAACGTAGGCTCCGCTGAGGACCTTCATCAGCGTAGATTTGCCTGCGGCATTGTCGCCTACCAAACCCAACACTTCATTGTGAAATAGTGCCAGGTCCACTCCGCGCAACGCCTGAACAGCGCCAAAGTTCTTCTTGATGTTACGCATTTCGACAACCGGTGTTTTCTCTACGGCTTGACTCATAGCCTTCCTAATGTTTGATGTTGCGTGGAAGCCGTCCCCCAGCTCGACAGCCTCAGCACTGGCACTTCTTTATCCCTGCTGCTGGAAAGCAGGAACTGATTGGCTGCTGGTTGTGGGGGCCAGGCCGCCCACAACCAGCCCTATTAAAGGAATGGTGATGGCCGTTCCACCACCATTCCTGTCAAAAAGCCTTGCTCTTACTCGTCGAGGCCGGTGAATTCGTCGGCCGGCCAGTAACCGGAGTCAATGATCGCCTCCTGGACGTTGTCCTGGTCGACGGTGATGACCTCGGAGGGTTGCGCCGGCACTTCGATGGCGCCGTTGTCATACGTCGTTGACTGCGGCGGGGTCTCGCCATTTATGAAGGCCACAGCCGCATTAATGGCATCAGCAACCAGCGTGCGCACATCCTTCAGCACGGTCATAGATTGCTTCCCGTCGATGATGTACTGAACCGAAGCCACCTCTGCATCCTGCCCGGTGACCACGTAGCTGCTAACGTCCGCGTCGGCGGCGAAAGCATCGGCGATGGCGCGAGCCGTGCCGTCGTTGGGCGCGAGGATGAATACGTCGCCCTTGTCTTCGGCGCTGGCAGCCGTCAGGTGGGCCTCCGCAAGACTCCTGGCCGTGTCGAAGTCCCACTCGGTGCTGATCTGGCCAATGATCTGGGCCATCTCTTCCCGCGTCAGCTCCGCCTTGTCCTGCAAAGCCACCGCTTCGCTGGAATTGACGATGTAGAAGGTGCCATCGGCGATCTTCGGTTGCAACACATTCCAGGCGCCTTCGAAGAACAGGAAGGCATTGTTGTCCGAGGCTGCCCCGGCGTAAAGGTACAGCGGGTTGTCCGTCCCAGTCGCCTGGTCCACCAGATACTGCGCCTGGGCCTCGCCGACGGCGATGCTGTCAAACGTGACGTAGTAATCCACCGCGTCCGTCTCGCGAATCAGTCGGTCGTAGGAGATGACCTTTACTCCGGCATCGCGGGCGGCTTCAGCAGCAGCCGCTGCCGCCGTGGCATCGTGCGGCGTGATGATGATCACTTCCACGCCTTGCGTAATCAGGTTCTGTACGTTAGTCAGCTCCCGAGACGAGTCGCCCTCGCTGAAAAGTATCTCAACCTCAACACCTGCCTCGGCAAATGCTTCTCTGAAACGGGCCTCATCCTGGATCCAACGCGGTTCTTCCCTCGTCGGCAGTACAACCCCAACCAAACCGGAAACCTCCGCTTCCGGCTCTTCTGCTTCCGGCTCTTCTGCCTCTGGTTCCTCCGCTTCTGGTTCTTCTGCTTCTGGTTCTTCTGCTGTTGCGTCGACCTCTTCAGGGGTCGGGGACTCTTGTTCTTCTTGTGGGCTGCAAGCTGTGAGCGCCAGAACTGCCAGCGCAAACAGCGCAACCATCAGTAGAAGGGTACGTAAACGTTTCTCGCGCATTTTCTTCTCCTTGAATAAGATGTGTTCGGCGCGTGCGCCACGACTATGACGGCAAGAGACCTTCGTAGAATATTGGCTCAAAAATCCGCGGATTTCCCCCCTTCTTCATCGTGCCTTGCCTTTTCGTCTTGCCATCGGCCTTCTGGCACACAGAGTACCTCGAAATCAGTGATCAGAGGATTCTCTATACATAGAATATATACTATCATGCACCATATTTTGCAATGTTGCTCGCGGATCAACGCAGCACCTTTTTTGCCCGAGCCGCCCACGCAGGTACCGTGCTGGGTTCGTGATAACCGAATGTAGCTGGTAGGTAGAATTATCATGCCGCGACTGGTTGTTATTGGTGGTTCATCCATATCAACGCCCGGATTGGCGCTGGCCCTCCGGGGCCTCAAAAACGTGGACGAACTGGAGCTTGTGCTTCATGGGAGATCGAAGGAAAAGCTCGAAACCGTGGCGCGCGCCTGCCAGATCGCCCTTCGTGATACGAAAGCCACTGTTAGCTGGCATCATGATTTGGATACGGCCCTGCGCAATGCAGAGCTCGTCTTGATACAGATACGCGTAGGAGGTCTTCAAGGACGTCATTTTGACGAGTCTTTTCCACGCCGACTTGGCCTTCTTGGTGAAGAGACGTTAGGCGCTGGCGGCTTCAGTAACGCGCTTCGGACGCTTCCGATTATTCTAGAGCTTGCTCAGACGATTGCGCGTGTATCTCCGAATGCCAGAGTGATCACGCTTACGAACCCCGCCGGTCTCGTCCTCCAGGCTCTGGCTCGTTACTCCGAGATACAGTCTATCGCCATTTGTGATATACCCGTCCAGCTCACCCAGCTCGTCTATCGACTACTCGACGCCATTCCCGGTTCCCTGGATGTGGCTTATTACGGCGCGAACCATATTGGCTGGATTACCTCTGTGCGCGAACGCAAAGACGGCGTGGAGCGACTACCCGATGTCCTTGACCGGCTCGACCTGGCTCCCGGCTATCCAATTAGTAGCGAGTGGTCAAGAGCTTTGGGCGTCCTACCAGGTTCAAATCTCCGCTACTACTATCATTTAGAGAAATGGCTTAGAGGCCCCGACGAAGAAACCCGCGCAGCAGAGCTCATTGAGGTGCAGGATACAATGCTATGTCGTTACGCTGCCCTTACACCGGAGTCCACCCTGTCTGACCTCAAGGAAATTGTAGCGTTACGCCGGCCCCATTGGTATCAGGAAATTGTGGGGCCTGTCCTTTCGGCAAGCCTGTCCGGCGAACCAGAACGCCTCATTATTCAAACAGTCAACAACGACACAGACCCCCGCCTTCCCCACTACCAGGCCGTTGAGATCCCTGCAAGCGTAAGTTCCAGAGGGGTCATTCCAGAATCACCCGCACCGCTACCACCCGATTGCCGGAGTCTGTTAGAACAGAACGCCGCGTATGAGTCGTTCGCCGTCGAGGCCATTGTTGAACGAGATCGAAGCAAAGCTCTACGAGCCCTGGTCACCAATCCATTCGTAGGAACTGTGGAAAAGGCTCGAGCGGTACTGGATGCCGTCTGGTCGTAACGCACTAGCCGCGCAAAGGGCGTCCCGACACCGAGCCGCCCGGCAATTTCACCGGCGCTTGAAAAGCTTCGTCAGTGGTTTCATCACTCCAGGCCTGCTCCGGCGGGCTTGTTTTTTGGGTAACGCCTGTACGCAGCGGGAGCGAAGAGTTTGGTCTCAAGAAGATAACAGACGACCGCAGGAAAGCGCAGGAAACCGACAAATCTGCGCAGACATTTCTGGCTATTCTCGTTATTGCCTGGTTCGCGGTTGAACGTCAGGTTGCTTGTCTGTCGTGTCAAAACCTTGATTAAAGATAGGAGGACTGCAATGGACATAGTGGATCTCGATACGGTTGAAACGCACAAACTTTCTGATGCTCGTAGATTCGCCCGAGCAGACAACTCGTTTCCAATTATCTTGCGTCTGCTGCTCGCGCTGCTGTTAACGATGCTGGTCGCTGGTGCCCCTGACGTCGCGGCCTGTAGCAGCAGCGGCGAGCCGGTGGTCGGGACCGATCAGGCAGACTATCCCCCCATTGGAACGGCGATCATCAGCGGCTCGGGGTTCGGCTGTGGCGAGCTGCTTTCAGTTCTGGTGACCGCGCCCGACGGCAGCACACGGTCAGGTGACGGGCTGGGTTCTCCTGGCCCTGATTCTGTGACGCCGGACGGGAACGGCGCTTTCACCATGAACTATCAGCTCTCTGGGACCCTACCCGAAGGTGGAACCTATTTTGGCCAGGAAGGCGACTATACCGCCAGCGTGATTGACGCCTCGGGCACCATCCTCGCTGAAACCACATTCAGCGACGGCTTAGGCGGTTTCCATAGTTGCATCGTGACTCCAAGCGGCGGCGTGAAGTGCTGGGGCTTCAACGACAGGGGACGCCTCGGTGATGGCACCGTTATCAACCGCGCCACGCCCGTCGACGTCTTCGGACTCAGTAGCGGCGTTATCCAGATCAGTTTGGGCGCGCATCACACCTGCGCGGTTACAAGCGGCGGGGGCGCGAAATGTTGGGGCTTTAACCTATTTGGTCAGGTCGGCGATGGTTCGCCTCAGGCCGCTTTCAGCAAAATCCCGGTGGACGTACTCGGGCTCACCGCCGGCATCAGTCAAATCAGTGCGGGCACGTTCCATACCTGCGCGCTCACGACTGCCGGCGGTGTCAAATGCTGGGGTGAAAACAGTCAGGGCCAGCTCGGCGACGGCACTACGACGATGCGTCTCACGCCGGTTGATGTGATCGGCCTGAACAGTGGCGTCGTCCAGATCAGCGCCGGCATGTCCCACACCTGCGCCCTGCTGGCCACCGGCGATGTCAAATGCTGGGGCTTCAACGGCAGCGGAGGGCTTGGCAACGGCACCAAAACCTCCAGCCTTATCGCTGTCGATGTCACCGGCCTTAGCGCTCCCGCCATCCAGATTAGCGCTGGAGGTCACTACACCTGCGCGGTGATCACGGGTGGGGGCGCCAAATGCTGGGGCGCTAACGGCAACGGCAACCTCGGCGACGGGACTGGTACCAACCGCACGATGCCGGTGGATGTCATTGGCCTCACCAGCGGCGTCGCTCAGATCAGCGCGGGTTTCGCCTACACCTGTGCCGTGACAACCGCTGGCGGCGTCAAATGCTGGGGGAGTCAACTTATCAGCACCGTCCCCTTTAGCCACACGCCCATCGACATAGACGGCCTGACCAGCGGCGTGACCCAAATTCGCACGGGCGGCTCCCATACCTGCGCCTTGACGACGGCTGGCGGTGTCAAGTGCTGGGGGCTGAACAGCCAGGGCCAGCTCGGCGATGGGACGATCATCAACCGCCCGGCGCCCGTCGACGTGGTCGGGCTCACCACCGGCGCCGCCCAGCTTCCCGACGCCGTCACCACCCCTAACCAGGCTCCTACCGCGAGTGCGGGCGGACCATACCAGGGCAACGAAGGACTAGCCGTTACGCTGGGAAGCGCCACTGCCTCAGACGCCGACGATGATCTGCTCTCCTACACCTGGAGTGTCAACTCGGCGATCTGTAGCTTCGACGACGCCAGCCTGCTCACGCCCAGCTTGAGCTGTGCCGATAATGGAAGTTTCATCGCCACGCTCACCGTTAACGATGGAGCCAACCCTGGCGTGCAGAGTTATGCCACCGTAATGGTCGAAAACGCCGCGCCATCTGCCGGCTCCATCACCGCTCCACTCGCTCCGGTCCTCGTCGGCGCGGAAATCAGCGCCAGCGCCCCGTTCGCCGACCCGGGCATACTCGACACGCACGCTGCCATCTGGGATTGGGGTGACACGACCCAATCAGCGGGGACGGTCACCCAGGCGAATGGCTCCGGTTCCGTGGACGGCAGCCACATCTATACGACGCCTGGCGTTTACACGCTTCGCCTCACGGTAACAGACAAGGACGGCGCTAGCGTCGAGTCGGTTTACGAATTCATAGTCGTTTATGATCCCAATGGCGGCTTTGTTACCGGCAGCGGCTGGATCGAATCGCCGGCGGGAGCGAACAGCGCAGATCCCAGCATCACCGGCCGGGCGCACTTTGGCTTCGTCTCCAAGTACAAAAAGGGAGCAACCGTGCCCACCGGCAACACCATGTTCAGCTTCAAAGCTGGCGAGCTTACCTTCCATTCCGTCGAGTACGATTGGCTGCTCGTCACTGGCAGCAACTACGGGATGTTCAAAGGCTCCGGCACCGTCAACGGCGGCGCGGCTCCAAACGGCGCCCTCTACAAGTTCCAGATATGGGCCGGGGATGAGACAGGCAGCTTGGGCGAGGACACGTTCCGTATCAAGATCTGGTACGAGGACAATGGAAGCGAAGTAGTCGTTTACGACAACGGCATGGACCAGGCTATTGGTGGCGGTAACGTTCAAGTCCACGACAATTAAAACGCAGACTATAGAACACTGTACCGCTTCACAATACCATTAGGTTCAGGCAGAAGCGGCCGATCGGAAATTCGATCGGCCGCTCTCCTTTGCAGCAATCATCAAATTTACTGTCTCAACGTGCGAAATGGTAGGGAATAAAGCTATACGTTTTCCTGGCATCCTGCGCTACTTTACAAGAAAGGAAAGAATGTTAAGCTCATAAGGAGGACAATTGACTCCAGGCTCTGTGTTTTCATAGGCCGCCAATGCCATTGCGAAACCTGCTCGTACTTCTACTTGTCGTTTTTCTCCTCATTGTTGGGTTCGTCTTTTGCCGAGCCATCGCAGCGCCACCACCGACGACCCAAATTCCGACGCTACCCGTAGAAACACCGTTTGTCACAGTCGCCCCTGTCACCATAATAGCCCCGACACTTCTGGCGCCGACCCTCCCGGCCCCGACCCTCCCACCTGCTATGCCCGTTGTAGGTGCTGAACTGCCGGTTGAGAACAGTGAGTGGTATATTGATGGTTGGGCCGAGGACGGCATCGTGGTCACTATGTATGGACAAGAATTCAGGTTCGACCTCGCCGAGTTCCGGAACACCCAGACGAACGCCGCCATCGTCGTGCAGTGCATCGATCCAGAGGCAACAACGCCGAATCTAGACTTCACTCTACCCATCGAACAAAGAGACCGGTTCATCTACAA
>JAICPS010000049.1 GCA_025929715.1 Anaerolineae bacterium
CAGGAGCAAGACGATGAGCAACAGGCTAGTGCAATATGCAGCCATCGACAGCAATGCATAAAGGCGCGCCACCCGCCTGTGTCGCCGGCTGCGGAGAATGTCCGCTCCGAACTTGATCAGGCATTGCGTAGAACCCCTGGCCCAACGCGCCTGCTGGTTTTTATAGGCCGCAATGCTCGCAGGAAGCTCGGCAGGAGCGACCACCTCCGGTAGAAAGCAGAAGCGCCAGCCGCGCAGCACGGCGCGCGTGCTCAGGCAAAGATCCTCGCACACGGTGTCGCTCTGCCAGCCGCCCGAATCTTCGAGGCAAGAGCGACGCCAAATGCCGGCCGTGCCGTTAAACTTGGGAAATAACTCCGCCCGAAAACGCACCGTCTGCTCCATTGCGAAATGTTTATCTAGAGCCAACGCCTGGGCGGCAGTGAGCGCCGATTCGGAAGCGTTAAGATGCCCCCATCTCGTCTGTATGAGACCCAGGTCCGGGGCATTCATAAAATGAGGGATAGTACGCTGCAGGAAGTCGGGTCCTGGCTCAAAATCGGCGTCGAAAACGGCAATATACTCCCCGGTCGCCGTGCTGAGCCCTCCGGCTAGTGCACCGGCTTTGTAGCCATCACGCCGCGTGCGGTGGTGCATGTCAATATCGACGCCCTGCGCCCGGTAATGTGCGACCAGGGCCGCCACCCGCGTGGTTGTATCGTCAATCGAGTCGTCTAATACCTGGATCTGTAGTCGTTCACGGGGGTAGCGCAATTCGGCAGCGGCGCGGATCAGCCGGTCCACGACGTAGCGTTCGTTGAAGACCGGCAATTGCACGGTGACTCGCGGCAGGTCCAGGATGCCGCAGGGCGCTCCCGGCGCGGCGTCGCCGCGGTGTCGCCAATAAACCAGGAGGGTGAAGAAGCCGAGGAATCCATAGAAAGCCAGGCCGCCTAACGCGATAACGCTTGCTGTTTGCAGAATGAGTTGCAACATCAGGCGTCACTCGCATGACGCAAAATCTTCTTGCACCGCTTGTTAAAGATGTTGCGTGGAAGGAGGATACGGCGCTCACACCGATGGCAGACCAGGCCAATGTCCAGGCCCAAGCGCACAACGCGCCATTGATCAGCGCCGCATGGATGCTTTTTTCTTAACTGTACGATGTCACCCAATTCAACGTCGCAGGCCATAGCAGCGCTCGATTATAGCCAGTGCGTTTACGCACGCACACGGCCCTTCTCCTATAGAGTCGCGCAATATCGCTTAATCGGCATATAAGTCTCAGCCGGTTATAATCAAGCGCACTGATTTATGACTAGGAGTCCTTCATGCTCTTTTTTGACCTAGGAATCGCGGGTTTTATTGCCTTCCTGATTACCGCTACGCTGGCCTTCGCTTACCACGAGTTCGCACACGCCATCATCGCCGACCGCCTGGGCGATTACACGCCTCGCTCTTATGGACGCATTACGCTCAACCCGTTTGTTCATCTCGACCTTTTCGGCATGCTAATGTTGATTCTTGCTGGATTCGGCTGGGCTACAACGCCGGTGAATCCCAACAACCTGCGAGGCAACCCACGCACGTCGTATGCCATCGTCGCGCTTGCCGGCCCGGTCGCGAATTTGATCATGGCCATTATTTTCGCTATCCCCATTCGCCTCGGCCTCGCCGCCCCCTCCCCTGGCTTTGGCATCGGTAGCTTCGAACTTCCGTCGTTCTTTCAGTTCTGCCTGATCGGCGTTCAGATTAATCTGCTCCTATTCGCCTTCAATCTCATGCCCATTCCACCGCTGGACGGTTTCACGATTCTCATGGGAATTCTACCCCCCGAAATGGCGTACCGCCTGACGCCCCTACGACAATATGGAACGATCATATTGCTCGTGGTCATCTTTCTATTGCCCCATATCGGCCTTGACGTATTGGGCTGGTTTGTCAGACCAGTCTTTAACGTCGTCCTTCCAGTCCTCGTCGGCTAAGCCTTCTTCAAATGGGCATAGTCTACCGCCTGCAGCAATTCTTGCAGCTAATCACAGCGCAACCGTTACCCGCTTCCGCATGGCGAGACCTTGAGAGTGTTCTGACGCCATCAGAACTGGAATTGTTTCGTCGCCACGCGCCGGCCGACCAGAAGCACTCCTACCGCGTACTGCGCGCCTTGCAGGCGGCCGGCGAAGGCGATCCGCACTTGCTCGCCGCCGCCCTGCTCCACGATATTGGCAAGACTCAGGTGCGTCCAACGCTTTGGGACCGCGTGGCAGGCGCGGTCGGCGAGCGATTATTCCCTGCTCGCGCCCGCCATTGGGGAGTGGCAGAATATTCGCGGTGGCGGCGACCCTTCATCATCCGCCAGCAGCACGCCGTCTGGGGCGCAGAAATGGCGCGCCAGGCCGGTAGCCATCCTTCTACATTGCTGCTGATCCGGCGCCACCAAGACCCAGCCCAAATCATAGCCGATCAACATCTGCGCGACCTGTTACAGCGCCTTCAGGCGGCCGACAGCCGCAACTAACAAGCTTGTCAACGCCCGTATGCTACAATTCTTACATGACTTTCCGCATAAGACGGATTGGCCGCAGCCACGAGGCCGATCCTGATTCCGGCGCAGCGCGGATTAACCGCGAGAGCCTAGGACTTTATCGGCGTATTCTGGGCTACGTGCGACCCTATCGGCGTTGGATGGTCATTTCGATTATCGCCCTCTTGTTCAGCGTCGCACTGGGCCTGATCCTGCCCCTGGTTGTCCGCAACCTGGTCGACGTCGTGCTTATCGACAACAACCTGCAGCAACTTAACCAGCTTGCCGCCGGGCTTTTCGTCGTTTTCATCGTGCAGGCTATTTTCAGCTTTGCCCACCGGCTGACTCTGGCCTACGTTGGGGAGCGCGCCATAGCCGACATCCGTATTCGCGCCTTCTCGCACCTTCAGACGCTTTCGCTCAGGTTCTACGCCGACCGCCGTACCGGCGAAATCGTCTCGCGCCTGACTAATGACGTCAGCTTACTGCAGGAAGCCATCACCAGCAATCTTGTTGCCCTCCTGCGCCAGGCCCTGACCCTGGCCGGCGCCGGCGTACTGCTCTTTGTGCTCAACTGGCGCCTCACGCTCGTCATCCTCACCGGTATTCCGATTATCACGCTGATTATGGTTGCCCTCGGCCGGCGCATTCGAGGCGCCTCGACGATCGTCCAGGACAACCTGGCAGAAGCTGCCAGCATTCTCGAGGAAAGCATCGGCGGAATTCGTATCGTCAAATCTTTCACCCGCGAAGCGCATGAGATCCAGCGATTCTCTCAGCGTGTTAACGAAACCTTCGCGGCTGCAATGGAGCGGGCACGGATTGCTTCGGTTCTCGGGCCGTTCATTGGCTTCCTGGCGTTTGCATCTATCACCATCACCCTCTGGTTCGGCAGCTACGAGGTCATTCAGGGACGCCTCACGGCGGGCGGTCTGGTGGCATACCTCGTCTACACTATGCTTGTCGCCAGCCCGATCGCGTCTCTTGCCGGCCTATATGCCCAGTTTCAGTCGGCCCTGGGCGCGGCCGAACGGCTTTTCAGCCTGCTAGACACCACTTCCGACGTTGAAACGCGCCCCGGCGCCCTCCAGCTCCCTTCAGTTTCCGGCGAGGTCGTCTTTAATGACGTATCCTTCGGGTACACGGCCGAACTGCCTGTGCTCTGTGAAGTTTCCTTTCGCGCCACACCGGGTCAGGTCGTGGCTCTTGTTGGCCCCAGCGGCGCCGGCAAGAGCACGCTGGTTAATCTCATTCCCCGCTTTTATGACGTTACCAAAGGGCGGGTAACAGTCGACGGCTACGACGTGCGCGAGGTCGATCTGACCAGCTTGCGCGCGCAGATCGGGCTCGTGCCGCAGGAAACCATCCTCTTTTCGGATACCGTCGAAGCCAACATCCGCTATGGCCGGCTGGACGCTTCAACGGCGGAGTTAGAGGCCGCGGCACGCGCCGCAAACGCCCACCAATTCATCGTGCAGGACCTTCCACAGGGCTACCAGACGCGCGTCGGCGAGCGTGGGGTGAAGCTCAGCGGGGGTCAGCGCCAGCGGGTAGCCATCGCCCGCGCCTTGCTCAAAGATCCACGCATTCTGATTCTTGACGAAGCTACTTCATCGCTGGACAGCGCGAGCGAAAGCCTCGTACAGCAAGCACTTGAGCGGCTCATGGCGGGCCGTACCTCTTTTGTTATCGCCCATCGCCTGAGCACTGTGCTCAACGCCGACTGGATCCTGGTCCTAGATAGGGGACGCGTCGCCGAACAGGGCGCCCATACCCAACTCCTACAAAACCCGGGAGGACTCTATCGCCATCTATATGAGATGCAATTTGCAGAGGCGCGGGAGGCGGCGGGTGTATAGTAGTCTCGCGGAACGTCATTCTGAGCGGTACCATAAATGGGGCGTCTTCGAAGCGAAGAACCTCTATGAGGTGGCGAGATCCCTCGTTTCACTCAGAATGACGGCTTACTGAGGATGGCGCTTTACGCCCACTAAAAAGCAAATACGAATACAGCAAGACCCCACTTAATATCCCTACGAACCATTTTACAAACCAGGGAATCGTCTCATTAGGCGAGAAAAAGCCCTCGATTATCCCTGCCAGCACGAGCAGCGGGACCGAGCCAATGATTATGCGAATCGCCATCCGCGCGGTTTGAGCCAGCGAGTCGCGGCGACTCATCAGACCCGGTTGAATAATCGCCCATCCCAAAGCCAGCCCCGCGCCGCCCGCCATAAAGATTACCGAAAGCTCAATCACTCCGTGCCCGATTACAAACGTCCACAGCTCAAAACCGACTCCATGGTGGGCGGTGAGTCCTGTCAGGCCACCTATCATCACACCGTTTACGACCAGGATATACAGGGTAAACAGGCCAAGCAGCACGCCGCCGGCAAACGAGAGAAAAATGACCTGAATGTTGTTGCGCATGATAAAAGCCGAGGCATACGGCCGCTCCTCGACAGGAATGTTCGTCCACAATTCCTGCTGCTCAATCATCGGCACGAGCTGTCGCACCTGCGGGGGCAGCAACTGTTGCGCCGCCTCTGGATTCCACCTCGTTGCCAGACCCACGAGCAACCCCGGCACGATGAACAGCGCTGCCGCCGCCAGAAAGAAAGGGAGCATCTGGCGGAATGTTTGCGGGAAACCGCTCCGCGCAAAACGGCGCAGGCGATTTAACGCCATTGGCTCGCCTTGATAGATAGTAGCGTGTCCCTGCGCCACAAGCTGGTTCAGATATTGCGTCAGCTGGTGCTGCGGAAAATCGCGGCGCGCCAGGGCGAGATCGGCTGTCGCCGCGCGGTAAAGGCGGCTCAGTTCGTCGACGTGTGCCGGAGTAAGAAGGCGCACATCACGCCGGGCAAGATCGAGCAGATCGGAGAGTCGTTGCCAATCATGTCGCCGGTTACGAAATAGCTGTTGGGCATCCATAAGCGTCATTATATCTCAGGTAACCTGCGCTTCGGAAGCGCCGTTCACCTCTGGGCGCTAGTCGATTGGTGCTACACCTCTTGCCACGCCGACGGGTCAGGCTACAATCGCCTCCAGACGATTCCCTGAGGCCGAGTACGGAGTAAACGCCAGGATCATGAACGCAGATGATATGCAAAAACCTCCCCGTGTTCCGGCGACAATTCTCGCCGCAATTGGGGCTTTGGTAGCCGGCTATATATTCCGGCGGATGCGTCGAGCGCCACAGACGACTTCGGATATAGCCCCCGGTCCGCCGTCTACTGCGGCGCTCCGCCTTCTGTTGCCCGGCGGCCCCGACCAGATTACTATGTTCCGCCGCCTACAACGGCGCTACGGGGACGTTGTTCGCTTTACGATTGGGGGCCGAACTGTTCATCTCGTCAGCGATCCCCAGGACGTGAAATACGTCCTCCAAGATAATAATCGCAACTATGAAAAAGGACGCGGCCTGGAAAAGGCCAAGAATCTGCTCGGCGAGGGACTGCTGACGAGTGAGGGAGAACAGTGGCGCCGCCAGCGACGCCTCATCCAGCCTGCCTTCCACCGGCAGAAAATTGCCACATTTGCTGCCAAGATGACGGCGTCTACAGAGGCGATGCTGGCTCGCTGGGAGCCACGGGCGGCGTCCGGCGAGCCATTTGACGTTTCCGAAGAGATGATGCGTCTTACCCTGGACATTGTCGCCAAAACACTCTTTAGCGCCGCGCTCGACGAGAGCGAGTTTAACACGGTCGCCCAGGTCATGCGGCCGATTCTGCAATTTGCGACGCGCAGAATTACCAGTCCCTTCGACTTTTTGGACGAATGGCCCACCCCAGCGAACATTCGCCATCAACAGCGCCAGGACAAACTTAACGAGATTGTCTATCGTATCATACGCGAACGGCGCTCTTCCGCGATCGTGCATGATGACCTGCTGGGCATGCTCATGGCTGCGCAGGACGAGGAAACGGGCGAGCAAATGAGCGATCGCCAACTGCGTGATGAAGTCATGACCATCTTTCTGGCAGGGCACGAGACCACCGCCAATTTACTTTCCTTCCTGTGGGCGCTGCTATCGCGCCAGGTCGCCGTGCGCCGCCAGCTCGTGCAGGAGGTGGACGACGTCTTAGAAGGGCGTGTTCCAATCGTGGAGGACCTCGCCCAACTGCGCATCACGAATCTCGTCATCCAGGAGACGCTGCGGCTCTACCCGCCGGCCTGGATCATCGGCCGCCGGACGCTTGAAGAAGATCGCATAGGCGGATATAGAATCCCGTCGCAAAGTGGCGTGCTCATAAGCCCTTTTATCATTCATCGCCACCCGGGGTTCTGGCAAAATCCTGAAGGTTTTGATCCCTGGCGCTTCACCGGTGAACGGGAGCAACAGCGGCCGCGCTACGCTTTCCTACCCTTTGGGGGCGGACCGCGCCTGTGTATCGGCAATACCTTCGCGCTCACCGAGGCTGCACTGGTGGTAGCGATGGTTAGCCAGCAGTACGAATTGAACCTTGTCCCGGGCAGACCGGTAGAAACGGAAGCCGCCTTCACGTTACGCCCTAAGAACGGCGTGTGGGTGACCCTCCACGCGCGCCAATAGTGCATCTTTCTTTAAGATACGTGCTCAATGTCTAACGCAAACCCGCTTGCGAACAGCGTTGCCGAAGAAGTTCTGGCAATTGACACGCCTGAGAATGTGATTTTTGGCTATCAAGTCGCGGGTATTGGCTCGCGCTTTCTGGCGGCCGTTGTAGACACGGTTCTGATCGTCATTCTGCAACTTGTGGTCAATCTGACGCTGATTTTCGTCGTCGCCAATGTTTCCGGAGCGTCGATTCTGACTTCAGGAGACAGCGGCGACATCACAATTGTGGCGGCAATTTTCGGACTGCTGGGATTCGCGTTTCTGTGGGGATACTACATTTTCTTTGAACTTCTTTGGAACGGCCAGTCGCCCGGCAAGCGTTGGGCAGGTTTGCGCGTTATTAGCGAGGATGGGACGCCGATCGACGTTGCAGGAGCGCTGATTCGAAACCTGGTGCGCATTGTCGACTTTCTACCCCTCTATTACGGAATTGGCGTCATTACAATGTTCGTGGACCGCCAATCGCGACGCCTTGGCGACCTCGCCGCCGGCACACTTGTCGTTTACGACCGCGGCGCACTCACGCTGGAACACCTCATCGCGGCGAACGCACAATTGGACCGCGTCTCGAGTGCTGAGTCCAATTCATCTAAACTTCCTCTGCATCGGCTGGAAAAAACGCACGTGGCGCTTGCCGAGAGCTTCGTCAGTCGCCAGGATGAGCTTTATAACAGGGGGGAAATCGCCGTTCTTCTAGCCCAAGAGCTGCTGCAAGCGATGGAGCTCCCGCCACAACCGCTAAACGAATATGAGGCCGTTGCTCTACTAAATTCAGTTGCCCGGCGCCATTTGTAAAAACGACTTCAGTCATTGCTGTATAAGTAGCAAGCGACTGAAGTCGTTACTACAAAGAGTGAACACCTGCTACGAGCCTTTTTTACCGTAGCCGTGACCCGCCATTAGCAGAGCCGCCCATTGACGTGGCCATCCGCGATTTCATGAACATCTTTGCGGGCAATGAGAACCCGTGGTTTTTCAGACGGTCGCTGAAAGTGGGCCGCAGACCTGTGGGGCCGTATTCTCCGGCGACTTTGCCCTCGCCGTCTTCCCCACTTTCATCAAAGGTAAAGATGTCCTGCATCACCACGTTTTGGCCTTCCATGCCAGCGACTTCTGTGATGTGCGTCACCTTGCGACTGCCATCGCGCAGACGGGCCTGTTGAACGACCAGTTGCACCGCAGACGCAATCTGCTTGCGTACGATTTCAATCGGCATATCCATCCCCGCCATTAGGACCAATGTTTCAAGCCGCGAAATCGTGTCGCGGGGCGTGTTGGCGTGTACCGTCGTCAGGCTGCCATCGTGGCCGGTGTTCATTGCCTGCAACATGTCGAGCGCCTCGCCGCCACGACATTCGCCGACGACGATGCGTTCCGGACGCATGCGCAGGGCATTACGGACCAGGTCACGAATGTCTACAGTCCGCTCGTCCTGTGCGTCGGCATGGCGCGTCTCCAAGCGCACCACGTGTGACTGGTGCAGGCTCAGCTCCGCCGCATCTTCGATCGTCACAATTCGTTCGCCTTCGGGAATGAAGCCCGAAAGAACGTTGAGCAGAGTCGTCTTGCCCGAACCGGTGCCGCCGGAAATGACGACATTCAATTTGGAAACGACGCATGCTTCGAGAAATTTGGCCATATCATCGGTCATGCTGCCGAAGTTAATCACATCCTGGATAGTCAGGCGCTCCTTGGCAAACTTACGGATGGTAATGGAAGGGCCGTCGATCGCGCAAGGTGGCACTACCGCATTTACGCGCGAACCGTCTGGCAGACGGGCGTCGACCAACGGTGTTTTGGCATCAACGCGCCGCCCCAACGGACGCACAATCTTGTTAATGATGCGCTGGACGTGACCATCGTCGACAAAGCGCACGTTGCTCAGCATCACCTTTCCACTGCGTTCGACGTAAATCCGTTGCGGGCCGTTGACCATTATTTCCGTGATGCTGTCGTCGGCCAACAATGCCTCCAACGGTCCAAAACCGACCACTTCATCGAGGACGTCCGCGACGAACTGGCTTTCATACTGGGCTGGAATTGCCAGATTCTTGTGTTGCTTCGCTGCTTGAATCCTTTCCGTCACCAGCTTTGTTATGGTGGGCGTGCGTTCGGGAAGGATCTGCTGCTGTTGCAAGGACGCCTCTATCCAAGTTGCAAGCTGCAAGCGCAGGGGTAACAGGTCGGTGCCTCCATTTCCATTGTGTGCGCTGCGTTGATATTGATTGCTACCAACCATTGAGATTGTCATGATGTCTCCTTCTTAACCAATACTGAGTCAATCATAGGGAGTTCTCCCAGGAATAACAATGGCGTCATGGTACCAGCCCGATGGTCGTGCAGAGATGAACGGAACGTCTAAAGGGCCGGTCACTTGACGCACTCTGGCAGGGGTAAACGAATCGAATATACTTAGCTCTATGAAGTGGATGCCCCTTGCCTTCGCCTTCCTGTTCCTGGCGCTGTCCGCCTGTGATCTGGTCGCAGACAGTGAGGCGACGCCGACCGTTACTCAATTGCCGTCGATTCCCACGGCGGCTAATACCCCGGTTCAAGAAACCACCCCGATCACAACAACCGCCATCGCACCGGTCACACGCAGCATCACGCTCACAATCTGGACCAGTACGGAAATCGCACCAAACAGTGATGTTCCTGGCGGCGCCGTACTCCTCGAACAATTGAACGCTTTTGAAAATAGCCATCCTGACGTTACGCTCTTTGTGGAGTTGAAGACGATCGCCGATCAGGGCGGAACGTTAAGTTACTTACGTACCGGACGGACCGTGGCTCCGGGTATTCTGCCCGATGTCGTGCTCTTACCCGCCTCGCAATTGTCGTCCGCGGCCGAGCAAGGATTAATCTTTCCCCTTGACGAATCTCTGGAACAGGAAGCAGTGGACGACTTGTACCCGGTGGCGCAGGAGCTGGTGCAGGTCGACGAGCAAATACTTGGTTATCCATTTGCCCTCACCAATTTACAACACCTGGCCTACAATGGCAGCGCTATCACAGAAACGGTGTCCGGTGATTGGTCACAGCTTGTTACCGACCGTCCAGGGATGCTGATTTATCCCGCGGCCGATTTTATTGGCGCGGAGCTAACGGCTCACTTTTATCGTGAATTTGGTGGGACTTTTGTCGACGATCTGGGCCAGCCTCGCCTGCAGGCCGAGCCACTGGTCGAAGCCCTGGAGCTTATTCAACTGGGGGTTTCCGAGGGGTATATCGAGCCACTGAGCGGCAGTACAGCCTCGCTGGATCAAGCGTGGCAGGTCTTTCAAGGCAACCCGACACTGTTTATTCAAACCACGGCCAGCTTCTACCTGCGACGGCTGGCGGCGGGCGCCAGCACTAATCTGCGCGTCGCACCGCTTCCTGGGCCTGGGGGTCCGGTGACGCCCACGGTCGGCGCGTGGACCTGGGCCATCAGCACGCCGGAACCCGCGCGCCAGGCACTAGCGGCTGAATTGATACGCTGGTTAACGTCCGGCGCCAATATGGGCGAATGGTCTCTGGAAAGTCAGCTCATTCCCGCGCGTCGCTCGGCGTTCGAAGCGTGGCCTCAAGACGCTTACTTAGCGTTCATTCAGCGACAGATCACCATCGCGCAGCCCATGGCGGACGGACTCAATAACACCGTACTCACCGCGCTCAGCGATGCCACGACGGCCGTGATCCTGGGCATCGACACGCCTAGTGAGAGCGCCGCTCAAGCCGCGGCGGCAGTACAGCCGTGATTTAAGCCAGGCCGGCGCCCGGCGGCGACAAAACCGGGCGCCTGCTTCGATCAACCCCACAAGAAGCGCTATGACAGAGTTACAAGGCGATTCTCGCGCATTTCTCCAGACCTTGATCGATGCCGCACTACAGGCGGCAGATCCCGCCGAGGCCGTGCGTCGTCAATTAAGGCGAGAGGGACGCCGCTTATTGGTAGGTAGTTATGGTTACAACCTGGATCGCGGCCGCATCTTCTTGCTCGCCGCCGGCAAAGCGGCGCTCGCAATGGGCAAGGCCGCCCTGGAAATTCTAAAACAGGATGTCTGGGCAGGTGTGATCATCACCAAGCAAATAAACCCTGGAAACGCCCGCCGCTATGTTGCCGATGCAGGTGAACGCCATAATAACCTTGCCGTCTTCGAAGCGGGCCACCCCGTTTCCGATATGGGTGGTCTACGCGCAACGACAAGCGCCGTCGAACTACTGCAAGAAACTCGCGCCGGAGATCTTTTGCTGTGCCTCATTTCTGGCGGCGCTTCCGCGCTGTTGACAAAGCCGTTTATTCCGTTGGCCGAGTGGCAGCACCTTATTCAGGTTTTGTTGGAAAGTGGTTGCACCATCAATGAACTCAATTGTGTCCGGAAGCAGCTCGATAGCGTCAAAGGGGGCGGCCTCGCAGAAATCGCCGCTCCCGCTGCAACCATCAGCCTGATCTTGAGCGACGTCGTCGGCAATCCACTGGATATGATTGCCAGCGGTCCGACCTATCCTAATCCGCAGTCACCCGGCGATGCGCTTACGGTGTTGCACCGTTACAATGTTATGCAGCGGGTGACGCCAGAAACCTGGTCTGTCATTACGCAGCAATTAACTGATCCGCGCCGCGCGACGTCGCTGGCGCGCTTCGAGAATCTGGAAGTAAAGAATATGATTATTGGCGACGTTCGGGGCGCTGCAAACGCCGCGACCACGGCCGCTAGAAGATCAGGCTATCGCGCCACCATGTTGACCGCCTATTTGCAGGGCGAAGCTCGTGAAGTGGGCCGCGTCGCGGCGGCGCTTGGCAAAGAGGTAGGTCGAGGTGAAATTCTGCTGCTAGGTGGAGAAACGACAGTAACCGTTCGGGGTGATGGAAGTGGCGGGCGCAACCAGGAGCTGGCGCTCGCCGCAGCGCTGGGTATTTCTGGATGCGGTGATCGCCTCATAGCCACTTTCGCCACCGACGGTGAGGACGGCCTGACGGACGCGGCCGGTGCGGTCGTGACAGGCGACACGGTCCCCCTCGCCCGCGCAGAAGGTCTTGAACCAGAGGAGTTTCTGGAGAACAACGATAGCCATACCTTTTTTAATCGGCTGGCTGAAACGACCGGACATGACTGCCTGTTGCGGCCTGGGCCAACCGGCACCAATGTCAACGACCTATTGTTTATCCTGCGTCCACTATAATCTAGGCAGTTTGATATGCCACAATTGGAGTCACTGCATGACAATCAAGTTTGGTACGGACGGCTGGCGAGCCGTCATCAGCGAAACGTTTACATTTAATAACCTGCGCCTCGTGGCCCAAGCCATCGCAGACTTTGTGCTGGAACAGAATCCACAGACGCCGAGCGTGGTTATCGGCTTTGATACGCGCTTCCTTTCCGATCGCTACGCTGCCGAGGTGGCGCGTGTGATGGCTGCCAATGAGATCAAGACCTGGTTGGCCCGCGCAGATACGCCCACCCCGGCCGTCAGTTTCGCCATCGTGCATAAAAAAGCTACCGCCGGTGTGATGATCACCGCCAGCCATAATGCCCCCCGTTACAATGGGGTGAAGCTCAAGGCGGGCTACGGCGGAAGCGCGTCGCCCGAACAGAGCCGGCGCGTAGAACAGTTGCTTGAACGCAACCTGCAGCGGGCTCACGGACCGAATCTGATGGACCTGGAGCAGGCCATCAGGGAGGAAATCATCCGAAAATTCGATCCAAGCTGGGCGTACTATGAGCACTTGAGCACCCTTGTCGACCTGGACTGCATTTCGGCCGGCGAGCTCCGCGTCGTCGCCGACGGCATGTTTGGGGCGGGCAGAGGCATCATCGGTGAAGTTCTGGCGCGCGGCCGCAGCCGTGTGTTCAACATTCGCAACGAGATGAACCCGGGTTTCGGAGGGATACATCCTGAACCAATCGAGCGCCACCTGGGGCTGCTCATGTCGACGATACAATCCGGACATTGGGACGTAGGATTGGCGACCGACGGCGACGCCGACCGCATTGGCGCTGTCGACGCGCGCGGCGCGTTCGTCGATCCTCACCGCATCTTTGCGCTGGTGCTGCGCTATCTCATCGAAAAGCGAGGCTGGACCGGTAAGGTGGTGCGCACCGTCTCCACCACGCGCATGATTGACCGCATTGCTGCGGCGCACGGGCTAACACTCGTCGAGACACCGGTCGGTTTCAATCACATCGCCGACCTTATGCTTGGCGATGGCGTACTGATGGGCGGTGAAGAATCTGGCGGCATGAGCGTCAAGGGTCACATTCCTGAAGGTGACGGCATACTTATGGGCCTGCTCGTTTTGGAAGTCATGGCCGACGCTGCCGCGCCGCTGCACGAGCTTGTGGCGGACCTTATGCAACAGTATGGCCCGGCCCACTATCGCCGTGTGGATATGAAGCTTGCCCGGCCCGTAGCCAAGGCGCAGATGGTGCAATTTCTCAGCAACGCGGCGCCAGATACCGTTGACGGCATTGCCGTCGAGGATATTCAGACGACCGATGGGGTGAAATACTACTTGAACGACGGTAGCTGGCTCCTCATTCGTCCCTCAGGCACAGAGCCCGTCCTTCGCGTTTACGCCGAAGCACCGGGCGAGGAACGGGTGGTCGCCCTGCTCAAATTCGGCGAGGAATTGGCCCAGAAAGCGTGATCCTGGCTTCTGACGTTCATGCTCCTTCGCTCCGGCCGTCACCCGCAAAGTCGCCGGCGTACTCCAGATGCGCAATATCGTTCAAGCGCTCAAGGATCGGCGGCTGTCCTTGGCGCACCGTCACAATACTGAGCCCCGTGTTGCCGCCCAGCCGCACCCGCGTGTCCTCGGCGGGCGGAAGATTGAGCACGTAACCAATAACCGCGCGCAACGTGCCGCCGTGGCTGACGACAGCCACCGTTTCCCCCGCATGGCGCTCGAGCAGTGTGTCAAATGCGGCTTGTACCCGGCTGCGTAGCACATCTGGCGTTTCGCCGCCCGGCAGATCGATGATTCCCTGTTGCAGCCTGGCCCACGACTGGGGATGGCGTTCTTCGATTTCAACTTGTGTAAGGCCCTCAAAAGCACCGCCGTGGCGTTCGCGCCACATCTGGTCGGCAACGGGTTCGAGGTCCAGATGTTCTGCGATGATGGCCGCCGTTTCCGCTGCGCGCTTGAGGTCACTGTGGTAAATGGCGCTGATTGGCCACGCTTGCAGTCGCCGGGCCAATAGGCGAGCTTGCTGCCGACCCACCTCGTTTAAGGGCATATCGATTTGACCCTGCCAGCGGCCTTCAGCATTCCAGTCGGTCTCCCCATGTCGAATTAATAGGATGGTCGTCGTGGTCATGACTGCGTCGTCCCTTCTTGCAGTGGTGATCGCGTGCTTATTCGGTGGGTTACTTTTGAGCGAGCCGGCAAAGCCAGCGTACCTCTGGGGTCTCGCTTACCCATCGCTCTCTGATCGCCAGACCACTTTGTTGCAATGCCAGGTCCAGCGACTCATCCTGCCAGTACGTGAAGAAACGCCTCGCCTGGTGGCCGTAGGACTCCTGGCTCCAGCCTGAACCCTGCCCTTCCTTTAGCGAGAAATACAACACGCCGCCGCGCCGCAAAACGCGATGAAACCCCTTCAGCGCCAAGAGCGCGTCTTCGCTCGACAGATGTAGCAGTGCCGCGCTGCACCAGATGCCATCCACACCCGACCCTACCGGCAGTCGCCGCATGTCGGCCTGCACGTACTCTCCAGGATACAAGCTGCGACCTATTTGCAGCATTCTCCAGGAAAGATCCAATCCGATTGCGCGCATGCCCTGCTGCCTCAACGCCGAAGAATCAAAGCCGGGTCCACACCCGACGTCGGCAACAAGTCCATTGTGAGGAACCAGGGCGACAAACCGCGCCAGGGCCGTCGCCAGCACGCTGCGGTCCTGGTGGTGCTTGGCAAAATCGGCAGCAATACGGTTGTAAGTGGCGATCGTCTCTTCGGTGCTCATCAATCGCCGACGCTAAGGGCAGAAGCAACGCCCTTGCGGTTCTTCTGATGTAAGGAGTTCGCGATCTCAAGCAGGGTCGTGCCGTCGATCAGGGTAATCGGCTTGCCCGCAGCCCACACGCGCGCCGCGTCGGAAACGTCGGCCGTGGTGACCAGAAACGCCCAAATTACGCGCTCATGCATCAAGGTACCATACAGCTCGCGGATTATCTCCGCGCCAATTGTATTCTGGTACCGCTTGCACTGCACGATGGCCCTGCGGCCATCGGCGCCCGTCAGTTCCAGGTCCACGCCCAGGTCGCCGCTGCGACCGCGCACTACCACCCGGTAGCCCTTTTGCCGGAAGAGACCGGCAACATAGCGCTCAAAGGCCTTAGGGCTCAGAGCATATAGCTTTTCCAGGGTGAGCACGGGATGCGTGCGCGCCACTCCTTCTCGTAAGTGGCGCCAATAGCGCCAGCCTAATCCCGCCCACAGAAAGGCCAATGTAAAGGCACCAGCAATCTCTGCGAGGGCGACAATTTCTGCGACGATACCCGGCAGGCGGCTCAACCACTGCGGCTGGAAGACCCAGCGAAAAAGAAGCCAGCCGAACAACCAGAACGTCAGCACACCGATAATCAGCAGTCCACGGCCATAGGCGGTATACGCGTCTCGAACCGCGCCCCGGCCATCTTGTAGGCGTGGTGAAGTGAACGGCGCGAGCCAGATTGTGCGTTGGCGAATACGTAGTTCCGTACGAGCAGTCAGCATGGGTAAATCGATGAATCGCATTGTAGCCCACATGTGCTAACGCGCCAAAAGCCGCGCTTTTCCAGCTGCCCGGCACTTCAAAAGTGCCGGCCACCTCCTCTAGGCGCCACGTCCGTTAACGCGAGCTCGTCTCTGTAATCACACTGCCGGCGTCGATGGCGCTCCCGTCGGCGGTGCCCACTTCCACAATAGTTTCCGGAGAGAACAGGCCAATTCGTCCCCGTTCGTCCAGAGCAGCCAGACTTACGTTGTAAACTTGCCCGGCATTGAGGCCGGCGATGGCTACGTTGCCGGCTTCGGCGGCGCTCACGAAGCGCATTTCTGCGTCATAGCTGCCTAGAGGGCGGGCCATCACTGCG
>JAICPS010000301.1 GCA_025929715.1 Anaerolineae bacterium
ACGCCAGGCGAACGTCAACGCTCTGATTCTGACCCACCTCTCCCGCCGCTATTACGGACGCGAAGTGCGCGACGAGGCGCGCACGATTTTCCCCAACAGTTACGTGGCGCGCGACTTGGACCACTTTCAAATTACGCGAGAAGAGGTCCGGCGCATGAAGAACCGCCGTTTTAGCCATAAACAGGACGATTAGAGGGCAGAAGACATGGCCAACAGCACCGCCGACGTCGTCATTTGCGGCGCGGGAATCGCGGGCGTCAGCGTCGCCTACCACCTCGCCGCGCAGCATGGTATCAGGCGTGTGGTCCTCGTGGACGAGCGTGCGCCTCTCTCACTGACCAGTGATAAGTCAACTGAGGCTTACCGCAACTGGTGGCCGGGTCCTGGCGACGAGATGGTGAGTTTCATGAACCGCAGCATCGACCTTTTGGAGGGACTGGCGCAAGAGACCGACAACCGCTTCCTGATGAACCGGCGCGGCTACGCCTTCCTGACCGCCGACAGGAGCAAAGTACGACAGATGCAGGACGCAGCCGCGGAGACGTCGCGTTTGGGCGCCGGGCCCCTTCGCATTCATCCCGGGGCTACACCATACACGCCCGCGCCGGCCGAAGGGTACAGCACTCAGCCGGATGGCGCCGACCTGCTACTAGATTCCGATCTGATCCACGAGTATTTTCCCTTCGTGAGCGACGATGCCGTGGCTCTTCTCCATCCACGCCGCTGCGGTTGGCTAAGCGCCCAACAACTGGGCATGTTTCTCTTGCAACAGGCTCGCGCGCAAGGCGTACAGTTTATATCCGGGCGCGTCACTGGCGTTTTACGGGAGCATGGGCGAATCTGCGCTGTGAAGATTGGCGACAAAACCATTGCCACCAGGTCGTTCGTCATCGCCGCCGGACCGCTAATTTCTCAGGTAGCGCGCCTAATAGACGTCGAGTTGCCGGTATTTAACGAGCTGCACGGCAAAATCTCCTTCGACGACTACCTTAGCGTCGTGCCGCGCAGCGCACCATTGATGATCTGGAACGATCCAGTGCGCCTGGTCTGGAGTAAGGACGAGCGTGAGGAGCTGGCGGCTGACGAAGAAACGCGTTGGCTGCTACAAACCTTTCCTGCTGGCGTCCACTTCCGGCCGGAAGGGGGCGAGCACAGCTCAATGCTGCTGGCGCTGTGGACGTACGATGTAGAAGTGTTGGAGCCGTCCTGGCCCCCACGCTTCGACCCCTTCTACCCCGAGATCATTCTGCGTGGTCTGGCGCGCATGGTGCCGCGCCTCGTTGACTATGTAGGGCGGATGCGCAGCCTATACGTCGACGGCGGCTATTACTGCAAAACTCGGGAGAATCGTCCCCTGATCAGCCCACTCCCCGTCGACGGCGCTTACGTCGTCGGCGCGCTGTCCGGCTATGGCATCATGGCATCCCAGGCCGCGGCGGAACTGCTGGCGGCTCACGTTACCGGGGAGACCTTGCCCGACTACGCTCCCGCCTTTCATTTGAGCCGTTATGATGATCCGCGCTACGTCGCGCTGCTGGACGGCTGGGACAGCGTCGCGGGCCAATTATAGCGTGCCGGAATCGTATGGTTTCGCGCACAATGCAGGCCAAACGTAGTGTACCTCGTCACCTGCCATACCTTCGACCACATATAGCGCCTCGCGCTCAACCAACTGCTCCAGGGTGCGCCTCACGTCCCGCGGCCGCCACTGGAAAACCTTACGTACGTCGCTGCTTGTGGCTGCGCCAACTGATGCCAGATAGAGTGTCACCAGGCGCTCGCGCGCCTCGCCACGCCCTATCGAGCGCGCCTGTTGGGGCAGGTCGGGATAATAGCGGTGGACGGCGTCATAGATGAAGCTGTAACGCCAGCCGCCGCTCTCCGAAACGCCGATAGGCAATATCTTGAAATCACGCTGCAGCTGCGTCAGCGCGCGATTAAACGGGCTGTCGCTCTTGCGGCTGGTCATCTGCGCCACGCGCCGCAACCCCACCGTGTCCATCGCGCCGCGCTGCAACAGCGCCTCGTAAATCACCTTTGCCTCGCGGGTCATTAGACCGTCCTGGTAGACCTGCAAGTAGTCGACTTCCGGCTCCCCAAAGTTCTCGCTGAGAGCATAAAAGGCGGGCGCGACCTCCAGGCTTATCATCGTCGATCTACCACGAAGCACTTTCGCATAGTACCATTTACGCGCGCCCAGCAGCTCGTCTTTCCAACCCCACGTCACGTGCCCTGGATCGTCGTGCGCCTCGGCAACCGGGCGCTCACCGGCAACGGCCGACCAAAGGCTCGGCATTAGAACGTCCTTGATTGGCCAGAAAAAGACAAAGCCGCGCTCCTTAACGAAAGCGACTGCCTCTTGCTTGCTCAGCACACGATGCTCCTCCGCCAGTCGGAACGTATGGGCGCGATGTGTTTCGATCTGATGCTGTGTGATATCCATAAGAAGCCATTCCTGCGCCACGTTATTCGGTGAAAACCAGCTCCCCGCGCGCCTGGCGCTCCTGTGGCAGCAGGCTGTGATAGATAAATTGGTGCAGCGGCGTTGGCACGTTTACTTCCTGTCCCAGGCGCACGACGGCGCCGTTCTGCGATTCAAGCTCGGAAGGCCGCCCTTCCATAATGTCCCGCTGCATGGACGCTGTGCCGGCGCCGGAAAGGCTGTCGATGAAGGTCATTGTGTTATCAACTGCTGACGGCGGCAGCGCCACCGCGTGCGCCTGGGCTACCGCCAGAATCTCCTCCATTGCCTGCCGCAACAGCGCGCGTGTCTCCGGCTGGCTACGCGTCACGCCGATTGGCGCTCGCGTGATCGCGCCAATGCCGCTCCAGGCCGCGATAAGCAAAAACTTGCGCCACATCGCCACGTGAATGTCCTCAGGAATTTCAACCGTCAGACCATCGGCTCGCCGGAAGGCGTCTTCCAGACGTTCGACGCGATGGCTGCGCCGGTTATCCAGTTCGCCGAAGGCGATGTAAGGCTCCATACCCGTATGCCGGATTTCGCCAGGAGCGCTGATAAAACTTATGATACGGCACAGCCCGCCCAGGACGTACTCTCGACCCAGCGTTTTTGCCAACTCCCGTGGCGCTTCTACACCGTTCTGAAGTGGCACGACCATCGCATTTGAATCGACCATGCGCTGTACCGCCCGCGCCGCGTCGGGTACCTGCCACGCCTTGACGCCCACGAGCACCGCATCTACGCGGCCTATTTTGCCGGGGTCGTCGGTCGCCTCCGCAGGCGACACCGTAAAGTCCCCGGCGATGCTTTTTACCGCCAGCCCATTGGCCTGAATAGCGGCCAAATGAGCGCCGCGGGCAACAAAGACGACCTCTTCGCCAGCCTGGGCGAGCCTGCCGCCAAAATAGCCTCCGACGCCACCCGTTCCGAATACGGCAATACGCACTGTATACCTCCGTGTCTCGAACTCTCACCTCCATTATGCCACATCCCCCAGAATTCGTTGATATGAACTAGACCTGCACAAAATAACGTTTCGCGCTACGAATCATTGCAAATCTGTTAGAATAAGCTCTGTGCCACAAGGAGGACACTATGAATGCTGATGACGTTTTGAAGTATGGCCATTACACGGTGCTGAGAACCCTGGAGGGACTAGACCACGCCCATTGGGACACGCCCGACGTGTGCGGTGTGTGGTCGGTGCGCGAAATCATTGCTCATTTGGCATCCTTTGAGCACATGCTGGTTGTCGTGCTGAATTCGCTGCTAGACGGGCCGGCCTCCGCGCCGCTTCTGGATAGCTACAAGGCCGATCCAGGGCGTTTCAACGACGTCGAGGTTGCGCGGCGCGCAGATGCCGGGCCGCAGGCCGTACTCGACGAGTATTGCGATGTCCAATCTCAGACCATGGCGCTCATTGCGCATATTGACCTCGACCGGCGGCGTGAAGCGGGTATTCTGCCGTGGTACGGCGCCGAATACGACCTGGAAGACTTTCTGGCGTACACTTTTTATGGACACAAGCGCGAGCACTCGGCGCAGATTGCCGTTTTTCGCGATTTGCTGAAAAAATAGGCCGATCTTGATGCCCCGCAGCAATGACAGTAGTAAACGTCAACCGGGCGTTCCCCAAATAACTTACCGTGTCGGCAGCCTCGAAGATTCGGAGGCAGTCTATCAGATCTTTGAAGCGGCCGTTTCAGACTTAGGTGAACGGCTAAACGTCACAGTAATCACCGGCGGGCAAGACCCTGAAGTGCGTAGAAAACTGTGGCAGCGCCGCCGTCCCCTCTTTGAGCATCTCGCCCAAACCGCCCACCAGTTCTGGCTGGCGGAACTCGACGGCGAACCGATTGGCTATGCCCGTTCAATACTTCGCTCAGGTGTGTGGGAACTTACCGAATTTTTTGTCCTTCCCCGAAAGCAATCGGCGGGAGTAGGGCGCGAGTTGCTTCGACGCGTTTTACCCACAGAAAAGGTCAGGCACAAAGTAATCATCGCCACACCCGACCTACGCGCGCAGGCTCGATACCTTAAAGCTGGCGTATACTCCCGCTTTCCGATCACTTATTTCTGGCGCGAGCCGCAAGAGGTGCAAGAGCAGACCGATCTCATTATTGAACCGCTAACTGCCTCGAGCAAGACGTTTTCTACTCTCCGCAAGATCGATTTACAGGTGTTGGGACACCATCACGATGAAAATCACGCCTGGTTTTTGGCGCAGCGCGAGGGTTACCTGTATCTGCGGGATGGAGAGGCGGTAGCTTATGGCTATACCGGTCACTACAATGGCCCGTTCGCTTTGCTGGACGACGGCGATTTTCCGGCGGTACTGGCTCACGCCGAGGGCCGGGCGGCGCGCCTCGGGCATCGGTTTGGCGTAGAAGTACCGCTCATGAACCGTTCTGCGGTCGACTACTTGCTAGGCCGTGGCTACCGGCTCGATTCCTTCTTTGCATTTTTTATGAGCGACGCGCCCTTTGGCCGCTTTGACCACTACCTTTTCCCCAGCCCACCGTTCTTCATGTAGGCAACTGAGCTTAAAGCTGCATGCAGGCCTCGACCGCCAGCCAGAAAATTTTTTCCCGCACACTCGCCTGCTGTTGCCAGTGGCGGGAGTCCCATTCCTCGCTACTGACGTCGTCGCCTCCATAGAGGATCTGCGCGGCAATCACGCCGCGAAAGCGAGCGACGGCAAAGAACGCAGCCGATTCCATTTCAACGGTGATGCAACCCTCGGCGCGCCGCAAGCGGATCTTGTCCGCCGTTTCGCGGTACACGCCGTCCGTCGTCCACGTCTTGCCGATAACATAGTCCACATTGTCGCGCTGTAACACTTTTTCGACGGCTTCCACACCGTCTGCGCTGGCTGCCACTTCGCGACTGGGCGGCAAATAATGGTAGGAGGTTCCTTCGTCGCGCACGGCGGTGGCAGGCACGATAATGTGGCCGAGGCCCAGGCCACCATCTAGCACGCCGGCCCCGCCACAAATGATGAATTTTCGGCAGCCCAGCGCGATCAATTCCTCCATAAACGCTGCTGCCAGCGGCGCGCCAACCCCCGGGTGGAAGACCGCCAGGCGCCGCCCATCTACCTCCATCTCGTACAGTGGGTTATCCCCTATTTCCGAACCGAGGTTGCGCACCAGTGTGAGCCGCCCTCGCTCGGTCAGCCCGGCAAGAACATCCTGAAAAAAGCAGAGCACGCATCGTTCGGCAATGTCGATCGGCTGAAACAGGTTCCGCGGTTCGATGAGCGCTTGTTCAGCCGGGTCAAATTCCAGAATGGGGTACTTACAGCGCAGCGAAGGCGGACCCTGCGCCAGCGCCGCCGGAAGCGCAAATTTGCCGTCTGTGTCAGGAATCAGCGACAACACCTGCACGACGGCGTCCCTATTCAGCGCGCCATAAATATGCGGGAACTTCTTACCGGTCTCGTAACAGTCCTCA
>JAICPS010000119.1 GCA_025929715.1 Anaerolineae bacterium
GCTCACCCAGGCGCCGTTCCTCTACCAGCAACTCGAAGAAGGAATCCGCACAGACATGAGCCTGGAACGCATTGTGACACTGGCGAACGTCGTAAAGGACATTCCCGGCGAAAACATCAACAGCGCCGTGCTCGATACGAACTATGTCGTGGGCCATCGCACCGAAGGCGGCGCCAGCGTGCTCGTATTAGTAAACGATAAGGCTGCGGCGCTGATTGAAGAACTGTTCTACGATAATTGAGTCATACTGAGCGCACCCATAAATGGGGCATCTGCGCAGCGAAGAATCTGGACGCTCGTCATTCTGAGCGTAGTTTGCGGAGCGAAGAATCTCTCTGCAGGGGATGGGATCATGAACCGCGCGGCCTTCCGCGACCGGCTTACTCAGTCGCCACTGTTGCTTGATGGGGCGCTAGGTACGGTGCTGCACAGTCGCGGGATAGCCATCGACGAGTGCTTCGACGCGCTAAACGTGCAACAGCCGGCCCTGGTTGCCGCTATACACCGCGACTACATTACCGCCGGCGCCGATGTGGTCGAGACCAATAGTTTTGGCGCCAATCGCTACAAGCTGGCGGCGCACGGCCTGGAAGCGCAGGTAGATCAATTAAACGCCGCCGCCGTGAGCGTCGCCCGTCGCGTCATCCAGAGCTTTTTTCGCCCAGTGCTCCTGGCCGGCTCCGTCGGCCCGCTCGGCGTGCACATTGCCCCACTGGGCAGGGTAACAATGGCCAATGCGCAGTCTGCCTTTGCCCAACAGATGGCGGCGCTGGTTGATCCTGAGGACGGCGTCGCCGGCGTCGATCTACTCATTGTCGAAACGCTCACCGACTTGCAAGAAGCGGAGGCAGCGGTAGCCGCCGCACGTGACGTCGCTCCTGATATTCCACTTGTGGTTCAGATGTCGTTCACCCGCGATGACCGCACCCTGCTGGGAGAGTCGCCTGATGACGTGGCCAGACGTCTCAGCCGGTCAGACGTAGACGTGATCGGCGCCAACTGTAGCGGCGGGCCTGCTCAGGTCTTGCGTCTGATCGCCATAATGCACCAGGCGGCCCCCGACTTGCCTCTCTCTGCCATGCCCAACGCCGGATGGCCTGAACATACCGCAGGCGGCCGCGTTATCTATCCCGCAACGCCCGATTACTTTGGCGATTACGCGCGCTCCTTCGTGCAGGCCGGCGCGCGCCTCGTGGGCGGTTGCTGCGGTACCAATGCCGGCCATATCGCCGCGATGCGTCGCGCTCTCGACCAACCTGCAGACAGCGCGCGCCCGCTCCCCGCGATTACGCTCATACCCCGCGCAGCGGGTCCCGCCGAACCACTGGACCGGCCCACCGGACTCGCCCAGGCGCTTGCGCAGGAACGGTTCATCGCCACTGTCGAAATGCGGCCGCCCAAGGGTATCGCAACACAGCGCATGCTCACCGGCGCTCATATGCTCAAAGAAGCCGGGGCAAACTTCCTGGATGTTGCCGACAGCCCACTCGCTCGCATGCGCATGAGCGCTTGGGCCGCCGCCCATCTCATCCAACAAGCTGTCGGGCTGGAGGCCATTCTGCATTTCCCCACTCGCGGACGCAATCTTTTGCGCATTCAGGGCGATCTCCTGGCGTCGCACGCCATGAACGTACGCAATCTGTTCATTGTTATGGGCGATCCAACCCACATTGGCGATTATCCCGAAGCCATGGACAACTACGACATTGTACCCAGTGGTCTAATTCGGCTCATCAAGCAGCGACTGAACAGCGGCGTAGAACAGTCCGGAGAATCTATCGATCAACCGACCAATTTCGTCGTCGGCTGTGCCCTCAGCCTACAGGCGCAAGATCCCGACCGTGAACTCCGCCTGCTGCGGAAGAAGATTCGCAACGGCGCCGATTTCGCTCTCACCCAGCCGATTTTTGATCCCATTGCTTCCCGCAATTTCATCATTCGCTGTCGTCGCGAACTGGGCGACGGCCTGGTTCCTATCATCGCCGGTATCCAGCCACTCTACAACAGCCGCAACGCGGAATTTCTGCACAACGAGGTGCCCGGAATTTCTATCTCCACGGAACACCGGCAGCGCATGAGCAATAGCGAAGATCCGCACCAGGAAGGCGTCGTCATTGCCCGGGAGATTCTCGAGGAAATTCGCCCCTACGTCCAGGGCGTCTATCTCGTACCACAGTTTGGCCGCTACGATCTAGTCGCCAACATCCTCGACGTCGTGAGCGCGCTTACCGCTCAGCGCGTCAGCGCCGCGCGCCCGTGACTTTTAGCCACGCGCGCACGACTGTCTTGATGTGACGTTCGCGCTTCAGATGAAAGGGATGGTTAGATGATTCTTCTCTACAATCCACCCAGCTCCGCTCAGCGCAAGCCGGTGCTTCCCATGGCGCTTCTCGCGGTGGGTGCCGTGCTCGAAGGAAAATACGATTACCGCATCGTCGACGGAAACCTGGAGAAAGACCCTCTAGCCGCTCTAGACCAAACTATCACCCGAACAGGCGCGACACTGCTGGGAGTAACCGTGATGCCCGGGCCGCAATTGGAAAATGCCACGCCACTTTGCCGCGCTTTGAAAGAGCGCCATCCCGATCTCACAATCGTTTGGGGCGGTTACTTTCCCACCCAACATTACGACGCCTGTCTCCGAGCCGATTATGTCGATTACGTCGTGCGCGGTCATGGAGAATTTGCTTTCCTGGCGTTGCTAGATCATCTAAACGGTCGCCGGCGGAAGAGCCACCGGCTCCCTCTCGCAGGGGAGGCAGGAAAAGGTCAAGAGAACGGCGAGGCTGACACTCACCCGCTTTCGCGCATCCAGGGATTGGCTTACCGCCATCCAGACACCGGCGAAATCACGACGAATCCCCTCGCGCCGATCCCCCATCCCCGCGAGCTGCCATCATTTCCTTACGACCGCGTCGAGGTCCCCCTTTACATTCGGCCCACCTTCATGGGACGGCGCACACTACCGCACCATTCTAGTTATGGCTGCCCGTTCTTCTGCAACTTTTGCGCTGTTGTCAACATGGTCAATGGTCGCTGGCTGGCGCAAAGCGCACAGCAGACCGCCGAAACCGTGCGCCACATGGTCAACACCTGGGGCCTCGATGCCGTCGAATTTTACGACAACAACTTTTTCACCCACGAGGCGCGTGTCGCCGATTTTGCCGAACGCATCCTCGATCTGAACATCGGCTGGTGGGGCGAAGCCCGCATCGATACAATGCTCAAGTACCGCGACCGCACCTGGGCCTTAATGCGCGACAGCGGGCTGCGCATGGTCTTTTTGGGCGCAGAATCAGGCTCGGACCAGACGCTCAAGCGCATGAACAAAGGTGGACAGGCCTCCACCGCGAAAACGATGGAGATCGCGAGCAAGATGGCCGATTACAACATTGTGCCCGAAATGTCCTTCGTGTTAGGCAATCCGCCAGACCCTGAGGGTGATGCGCAGGATACCATGGAATTCATTCGGCGGGTCAAGAAGGTCAATCCGCGCACTGAGGTGATTCTTTATATGTACACGCCGGTGCCGCTCTCCGGCGAGCTCTACGATCAAGCCCGCGCCAACGGCTTCGCCTTCCCGGAAACGCTGGAAGGATGGATCAGCAAGGAGTGGCAGGACTTTTCGCAGCGTCGCAGCAGCACGATGCCCTGGTTGACGGATCCGTTGCGCCGGCACGTGCGTGACTTCGAGCGCGTACTAAACGCCTATTATCCGACTGCGACGAATCCCAATATGAATAGCTTGTCGCGCAGCGCCTTGCGTGCCGCCAGCGCCTGGCGCTATCATCTGCGCGTCTACAACTTCCCCTTAGAGCTGCGTGCCATGCACCGGTTGATCCACTATCAGCGCCCCGAAACCACCGGCTTCTAACTAATGAACGAAACCCCTTTTCGCTGGGCATGTCCCACCTGCCGTGCACCGCTGGAAGCGGTTGGCGACTGCTTGTTGCAATGCGCCCGTGAGCGCGTCGCCTACGAACGCGTGGACAACGTCTGGCGCCTGCTGGCGCCCGAGAAAGCCGCCTATTACCGGAGCTTCGTAGACGACTATGAGCTTGTACGGCGCGGCGAGCAATGGGGCAGCGAAGGCGGCGCCTACTATCGCGCGCTGCCTTATCAGGATCTGAGCGGGCGCCACCCTGAGATATGGCGTATTCGCGCCATCAGCTACCAGACGATGCTCAAGCACGTCGTACATCCCCTTTCACGTGGACGAGACAGGCCTTTGCGCATTCTCGACCTTGGTGCCGGCAACGGCTGGATCTCGTACCGGCTCGCCCAGGAAGGTCATCAGCTGCTGGCAACCGATCTACGCGTGGATAACGCCGATGGTCTTGGCGCGTGCTCCTGGTACGGGGACGAAGTCAACTTTGAGACCGCGCAGGCGACCTTTGAGCAGATCCCGCTGTGCGACGACGAGATGGATCTGGTCATCTTTGGTGGCTCGTTCCACTACGCTGCAAGTTACGCCGAAACAGTGTGTGAAGCGCTGCGCGTTCTACGTCCAGATGGCCAACTGGTCATCCTGGACTCCCCCGTCTATACGCAATCCCAAAGTGGAGAGCAGATGGTGCGCGAGCTGCATGGCCGCTTGCGCCGTGATCACGGCATCAACCCAGATGCCCTATATCATGAAAACTACCTGACCCTCGATCGCATTCGCGACCTCGGCCGCCATCTTGAAGTGGCCTGGCGTGTGATTAAACCTTACTACGGCTGGCGCTGGGCGCTGGCGCCCCTGCGCGCCCGCCTACGTAGACGACGCGAACCCGCACGCTTCTACATCTTTGTGGGGCAGCGTTGACTCTGACCGCGCTTTCCCACCGAGCCGAACGGCTCTTGCTACGATTGCACTATCAGCTTCGGCAGCGCAAGCGCCATAACCGGCTGGTGTTAGAGCACGCCGCCGGCTACGATCTTCTCATACTACCGGAAGTCATGAACCCGCACGTCTTTCGCAGCGGCGAGCTGTTCGCAAATATGCTCGATCGCGGCCTGATAGCGCCCCATCATCGCGTTCTGGACATGGGCTCTGGCAGCGGCGTCGTGGCCATTGCCGTCGCCCGCTTGGCACGAGAGGTGGTTGCCGTCGACATCAACCCTGACGCCGTCCGCTGCACCCGCATCAACGTCTTGCTTAACCGCCTGGAGGACTGCGTCGACGTGCGCCAGGGCGACCTGTTCCAGCCCGTGCACGGTGAAACGTTTGACCTTATCTTTTTTTATCCACCTTACTTCCGTGGCGCTCCCCAGGGTGGATTCGATTATGCCTGGCGCGCTGAAGATACCGTGGAGCGCTTTGTCGCCCAGCTCGAGCGTCATCTCAAGCCCGGAGGCAGCGCGTTGCTGGTCCTATCCACAGACGGCGACGCCACAAGCTTCCTGGACACCTTTATAAAACACGGCTATTCTCAAGAAACGGTCGCTACCCGTCGCCTGCTGGCCGAGACGCTCACTGTATTTCGTTTCCGGCCAAAATCCTCGCCACCAGGCAAGGAGTAAGCAATGCCTTCGTTTGTTGAAATTGCCCGGCGCCAGATGACCCTCCGCACCCATCACATCCACACCCTGCCCGTGCTGGTTCTCATGCCTCACAGCCGCTGCAACTGCCGCTGCGTGATGTGCGATATCTGGAAAGCTAACCGTAATGGAAAAGAAATTAGCGCCGAGCAACTGGCGCACCATTTGGACGACCTGCGCCGACTAAACGTGCAGTGGGTTACACTTTCCGGTGGAGAAGCTCTGATGCACAGCAACCTCTGGACGCTATGCGAGCAGCTAAAGGGACTCGACATTCGCATCACGCTGCTCTCGACCGGTCTCCTCCTCGCAAAACACGCCGCAAATGTCATACGCTGGTGCGACGAGGTAATCGTCTCGCTGGACGGTGACCGCCCAGTTCACGACGCAATCCGCAACGTTCCGCGCGCCTTTGAACGGCTGGCCGAGGGGGTTGCCGCCCTGCGCAGAGAGGACGGCGCCTATCCCGTTAGCGGTCGTTGCGTGCTTCAGCAACAAAACTTCCATCGTCTACCCTTAATTATCGATGCTGCGCATGAGATAGGCCTGGACCAAATCTCTTTCCTGTCTGCCGACGTTTCTACCGCTGCCTTCAACCGGCCGGAGGGCTGGGACGAAGAGCGCGTCGCCGCCGTCGCGCTTAGCCGCACCGAAACAGCGGACTTCGCCGGCATCGTCGAACAGACCATCGAAACGCACGCTGCTGATTTTGCCAGCGGCTTTGTCGCCGAGAATCCCGACAAGTTACGGCGATTGGTCCACTACTATGCAGCGCTCAATGGCGACGGCGATTTCCCCGCCGTTCGTTGCAACGCGCCCTGGGTATCCGCGGTCGTAGAGGCCGATGGCACGGTGCGCCCCTGCTTTTTTCATGAGGCCATGGGCAATATTCACCGCCAACCGTTAGAAGAGATTCTCAATTCAGATGAAGCCATCTTCTTCCGGCGCAATCTCGACATGGATCGCAATCCCATCTGCCGCAAGTGTGTCTGTACGCTCCATCTGGCCCCAACTCGCTCCATCGCTTAATGACCCCAATTGTCGCCCGGAATGACGCTCGAAGCGACGCCACGGAATCCCGCCTGCGAGTCGCCATCTTTCTTTCGTCGCTTGGCCATATCCGTGGCGGCCTGGAGACGATCGCGGCACGTTGTGCGCAGGGGCTGGCGCAGCACGGCCACGCAGTCACATGCGTTAGCGGTGCCTGGCCGGGCCGCTCACTTCCTTCAGAGCTTCAGGAGTTACCGGTTGGCTGGTTGCGAGTCCCCTTCTTGCCACCGGATCTACCCCTCTGGCCCGGATCGTCTCCGCGCAGCCGGGCGCGGAGGCTGAAATTCCAATCCCTCTCTTTTTCCGCCGCCTGCCGCTGCCACCCGGGAGTACGCCGCTTGCTGGCTGCCGCCGAAGTTACCCTTAGCGTTCTCGAAATCGAAACCGTCTATCTCTCCCGTTGGCGTACTGCGCTCGGCCGGCCTCACGTCTCATACTTTCCTGGAATCATTGATCGAGCCTGGATCAGGCGCGACCGCTCGACCTTACGCCTCGCAATCAGCCACACGCTGGCCGGCATGACGCCCGATCTTCGCGTCGACGGCGTCGTCCCACCTGGGATTGACGAAAGCTGGTTGGAGCAGCGCTATGAGATCCGACGAGAGGCAAACACGCTTTTCTTTACCGGCCGGCTCGAAGCGAACAAGGGCGCCTGGGAACTGTTGCACATCTTCCAAACTCTGGCGCACGATAGGTCGGAGCTGCGACTTCGACTGGCGGGAGATGGACCTTTGCGCGGACAATTGCAGGCCTGGGTTGCCCAGACCGGACTGGCCGAGCGGATCACGTTTCTTGGCGCCATACCCGCTGCCCGTGTCCGGACCGAACTGAGCGCAGCCGATCTCTTTCTGTTTCCCACCCACTACGAAAGCTTCGGCCTTGCAGTCGTCGAAGCCCAGGCGGTGGGCGTGCCCGTCGCCTGTAGCAATCTACCTGTCATGCAGGAAGCGTCCGGTGGCGCTGCCTGCTTTTTACCGCCGCGAGAGTCCGGCCGCTGGGCTCCTGAGCTTCGCGCCTTGTTAGACGATGTCGAAGCTCGCACGCGGTTGTCACGGGCAGGACGCCGCAACGCGCGCCGTTACACCTGGGCCCGCTCCGTCGACAGCCTCGAGCGCTACCTGCTAATGGCCTGCAAGCAACAATAGCCGTCCGTAGCTTCGGTTTCCATACCGCGTGTTGCTCGTCAGCCCTGCCTGACCGTCCGCAGCAGCGGAGGAAGCGCAACAAGCGCCATAACAAGCTGCGCAGCCAGTTTTGCAGCCACGATGCCATATACCCCCAGACGAGGCACAAACGCCACACCCACAACCAGAAGCACGATGGCCTGAGCCCCCTCGGCCAACGCCAGTAACCGCGGACGATCCAGGGGTAACGCCAGCAAGATCAGCGGCGAAAGCATCAGGTCAAAGAGAACAACAATAAGCAGTGCATAGAAAAAGTTGATCGAAGATGCATACTCCTCTCCATACACGAGGAGGATGAACGGGCGTGCGAGTGGGGCGACCAGCAGTATCGCACCAGCCAGAAGCAGGCTGCGCGCGAGACTACGGCGCACATAGGCGCGCCGGCCGCCTGCCTCTCCGAGTCTCGATACAGTCGGAACCAGCACGGTATGTATGCTCAGGTTCACGGCGCTTGCTTTCTGCGCCAGGTTACGCGACAGAACATAGACCCCTACCACTGGCAGCGGCAGAAAATAATTCAACAACAATACATCAATCTGAACCGCTATAATGGAAAAAATGTTTGACACCCAGATCCAGCGGCTGAATGAAAGTAGTTGCCGGCTTTCATCACCGCCCAATGGCTGCCCATTTAGCCACTTTCCCCGCAGACCGCGGCTCCCTAACGCGCGCCGCCAGTCCTTAGGTACCAGCGCGAGGCTCAATAGTCCGGCGACCGCTGCCGTGATCCCCCCCACCACCAGCGCCATCTTGACGTCGAGCCGCCCCGCGATCCACAGGAGACTCATCAGAGCCACCGTCAGAGCCACGTTGACGCTCTGGGCCAGGATAAGACGACGAAAACGACCCAACGCATGCAGCACCGTGGCTACCATGCCACTTAGCATCGTTGCCAGCATGGCCACCGCGCCAACGCGCAGCAGCATCGCGCCCGCCTGCGCCGGGAGTTGTATCAGTCCTGCCAGAGGATCGGCGACCAGCAAGAGTATGATTGTTATTCCGAAACTGCTCAAGAGCTTCAGGCGCCCGTAAGCGGCGGCGAAGGCGTAGGCTTGCTGTTTCCGCATCGCCAGGGCCGGCGCAATATAGCGGATGGCGCTCAGTCGCATGCCAAGATCTGACATGGTAGACACAATAGACGTAGCCGCGCCGACAAGGGCGAATGCGCTAAGGCCCTCTGGCCCCAGCCCACGAGCCAGGACCGCGCTACTGATGATGCCCAAGCCCATGCTAAAGATCTGGCCCGTCAGCACGACCGCGCTATCCTGTGTTACACGGTCTTGCCAATCGTGACGCATGGCGACGCGAAGCCGTCCCCATAGACCGTTGACGACTTCTTGCACGCCCATTATGTTAACGGGCCCACCGGTAATTCTGCCTCGCGCTGCCCCAACCAGAAACATCGCGCGCGACAAGGTTTGTCGCTCGATCCATCATCGGCAATAATTCGTTCCATGCTTTTCCATCAAACCCGCTCGCGGTGCTCTATACACGCGTACTGCACGCGGGGGCATTATAGAAAACAGCTCCGTGCCTGACGAATTTCAGACACGGTCGCTACGGCCAGCGCTTCGGGACCGGCGATGCAGCGCCTGAACATTGGCCTGGTCACCCCCGGGTTCAGCGCCAATGAATCTGACTGGTGCGTTCCCGCACTTCTGAATCTGGTACGCCGCCTAGCTACAGACCACGATGTCACCGTTTACAGCCTGCGTTATCCCCACGTCGACCGCACTTACAACGTCTATGGCGCGCGCGTGCGCGCCTTCGGCGGCGCGACTGTCGGAGGTTGGCAACGTCTGCCACTTCTGTGGCGCGCCACAAACAGGATCGCCGACGACGCTCGCAAAAAGCCCTTTTCCTTGTTACACGCCTTGTGGGCGGACGAAGCGGGGTTTGTGGCTACCATGGCTGCCCGTCGCATCGGCGCACCGTCACTGGTTTCGCTGCTAGGCGGTGAGCTCGTCCGCCTCCCCGAAATCAATTACGGCGTGCAATTAAGCCGCAGCGGCCGCTTTCTGACGGACCTCTCATTGCGTTTGGCCAACATCATTTCCGCCGGCTCCCAACAACTGCTCGACACCGTTTCGCGGCGCGTTGCGCCTCAGCGCCTGCGCCTGCTGCCACTGGGCGTCGATCTCGCCATATTCAGACCGGCCGGCGCGCCGCTTTTGGCTACAGCGTCCGCGGCGCCACCCCCGCCATATCGCATTGTGCACGCCGCTTCCTTCTCCACCGTGAAAGATCAGGCCACCCTGCTGAGAGCCTTTGCGCTTGCTAGAGACCGCCTGACGCCGCTTGAACTTTCCCTGCACCTTGCAGGTGATGGCCCTTTGCGCTCGGCGCTCCAGACTCAGGCGCGCAAGCTGGGAATTGCCGCCGTTGTCCATTTTCACGGAGATCTACCTCACGATCGGCTCCCCGATTTTTACAGATCCGGTCATCTGTTCGCGCTCAGTTCGTTGTACGAGAGCCAGAGCATGGTTCTGTTAGAAGCCGCGGCCTGTGGCCTCCCCGCCGTGGGAACCTCCGTCGGCCTCCTGCCCGAGCTACTACCGGCGACC
>JAICPS010000237.1 GCA_025929715.1 Anaerolineae bacterium
CTTCGTCCAATTCCTGGGACGGTGGAATGGCCTGCGCCACGCGGATTTCGGCAAAGAGCTCAAAGTCGAAGAACTGCCCGGCCGGATTGCGGGGCTTCCAGGTGCTGCGGAACGTGCCCGCGGTTGGGGGCCCGGTCAGTACCACGGAGACGTCTATCGTCTGGCCCGACGCCGCCGCGGGCAATGGCACGGCAGCCGGCCCGCCGAGCCGGTCGCCTGCAAAAAAGGCCAGCTCATAGCCCGTGCCCCAGGTGGTGGTGCCCGAATTGCGCACGCGCCAGGTCTTGGTGAAGGGCTGCCCGGCCTGCACCACGGTGCCGTCCTGGATGGTAATGTCGGCCACGTAACGGGCTTCGTCCACATTTTGTGTGGGCGGAATCGCGCGCGGCACGACGATTTCGGCGTACTGTTCGAACTCGAAGAAAGCGCCTTGCGGCGTGCGCGGCTTCCAGGTGCTGCGATACGTGCCGGGGTTCTGCGGCGCGCGCAAGGTGACGGAAACATCCACTTCTTGTCCGGGCGCTGCGGGCGGCAACGGCACGCTTTCTGGCGCGCCCATTCGCTCGTGGTTGAAAAACGCTAGCCGGTAGCCGGCGTCCCAGGTCGTCGTGCCGTTGTTGCGCACGCGCCAAGTTTTAAGGAAGGTCTGGCCCGCCTGTACCTGTGTGCCGTCGGCGACGGTGACATCGGCTACCCACACCGCTTCGCTGCGCTGCGGGGCGCCAACCACGACGATTTCCGTGAACACCTGAAAGTTGAAGAGGTTGCCTTGCGCGTCGCGCGGCTGCCAGACGCCGCGGTAGTTGCCGGGACGGGTGGGGGCTGCAAGTGAAACAGAGACGTCGATAACTTCGCCTGGGGCGGCGCTCAGCAGGGGCACGCTGGCGGGCCCGTTCAGGCGGCTGCCTTCGACGTGCGCAAATCGGTAGCCATTGCCCCAGGTCATGTTGCCGCTATTGCGAAGGCGCCAGGTTTTCACGAACTGTTGGCCAGACTGCAGCACCGTGCCGTCGGGCACCGTCACGTCCGCCAGATAGGTAGCTTCGTTCATCGAAAGTGGGCCGTCGAGGCGCAGGAAAGGCAGAGGATCGACGACGTCGTCTACTACGTAGCCCTGCTTCCCGTGGCCCAGGTGCTGCAGGGTCAGGTGCAGGTGGATACCGCTGGAAAAGCCGGTGCTGCCGGCAATCCCAATCTGTTCCCCGGCAGCCACAAACCGGCCTTCCTGCGCCATGACCTGCGAAAGGTGCCCGTACCAGGTGACGTAGGTGCCATCGTGCCAGTCGTGCACGATGCGTATGTAGTTGCCGTAACCCTGGGGTGAAAAGCCGATGCTGTCTACGACGCCGCGCTGGGCGGCGAGGACGGCGACGGGCTGCCCGCTGGCGTTAACGGCGGCCAGGTCGATGCCCTCGTGCTTTTGCAACTTGTCCGGCGCAAAGGCGTATTCGCGCGGATCATTAAAGCTGCAAACGGGACAGCTGATGGCAAATGAACGCGCCACGGGCAATTGAAGCCAGAAATCTTGGGGATCGGATGGCGGAGGCATGGGTCTCTCCTTACCAAATGTTTTGGTTTGAGCGAGTAAATTCGCTTGACATTAACGGGCGGAACCGTAAAACTTCTCCCTGGGGAAGAGTTTACAACAGAAGTTGGTGGAGATAAAGAGGTGGGGATTGGGGCACTGAAGAACTGGAGATTGTCCGAACTTCGTTCGGGCGGGATTGGAGATTGGAATGGCGACGACGAATCTGGCACTGCAGGTGAAAGAACTATTCCGGGAGACGGGACACGCTCATCACGAGGCGTTTAGCGACATTGACGGGGCGGACCCGGAATGGCCCGCGTGGTATGCAGAGCGCGTGCACCGGCGTTTATGCACGCTGTTGCAGGCCGACTTAACACGCAGCGAGCTCGTCTATCTGCTGGTGCTGGTAGATAAAGAAAGAGCGCTCGAGGCGCCCGGCGCGGAGTGGACCGGCTACTACGCTCGATTTTTCCTGGAGCGGTATGGGGCCCGAACTTAGATATCGTGGAACGCCGGGGGGTAATGTACGACGGCGTGTCGTCGTGTCGCATCTTCCTGTAATGCGCCTTCCTGTAGCAGGCATACCATAAACACCTCGGCCGGCGCGTCAAATTCACATTCAATGCCGTATCGCTGCGCCGGCACAAAGCCAAAACGCGGATAGTAAGTAGGGTGCCCTAATACGAAAACGATCTTAGCGCGCTGCTCCACCATGGCCGCTAGTCCTGCTTCGATGAGCAGCGAGCCGATGCCCTGCCCCTGGTGCATGGGCAACACGGCCATGGGGCCTAGGGCCGGGGCATCGAAAGCGTTCTGTTCGTCGGCAACGCGAACCAGGCTGAAGGCGATATGTCCTACCAGCTGGCCATCTCGCTCTGCGACGAGCGAAAGGGATAGCGCATTGTCGCGGCGCAAGGCGTTTACGAGATCGGCTTCAGCCGGACGGCCAAAGGCGGCGGCGTTGACGTGGTAGATGGCGTCGTGATCGGTGGCGGTTTCAGGGCGGACGGTAACCTCCGAGCAAGCCGAAACCAAAGCCTTAACCATCGCGTGCGATCTGTTCCCGCTGCCAGTTCAGGTCTACGTCTCCGGCATAAAAGCGCTCTGGATTCTCGATAGCCCAAATCTGTTTGCGAACGATCCAGTTGTTCGGTTCCAGAATAAGACACCGGCGCCACTCGGCCAGTGCAGCGTCCACCTGACCCTCGCGATAGAATGCCAACCCTTGCTGAAAGTGATCGCGGGTAGCTCTGTCTTCCAGTCCCAAGGATGCTTCCGCCTGGCGTTCGAGTTCGTCCAGATCTGGGCTGGTAACAAAACGCTCGGCCAACTGGCGGTGCTCCGGCTTGCGGATATCGAAACCCCCAAACTTAGTGTAGCGAATGACGCCGGCGTCGTCTACGAAGACGACGTTGGGCACGACCTTGAAACCAAACAGGACGCCAAGATGGTTCTCGACGTCGACGACGTTGGGATACGTTGCGCCCGCCCGCTCGACGTAAGTTCGGGCCTTAACCGCTCCCTGAAAATCGATCGCGGTGGCCAGGACGGTGACTTCTTGCGCGTGGTTCGTGCTAAAATCCTGCCAGACCGGCAGTTGATTGCGGCAAGTTCACCACGAGGCCCACATAAAAAGAATCAACTTGCGGCCGTCGAAGTCACCGAGGTTAATCGTTTCCCCGTCGAGGCCAGGTAGCGAAAAGTCGGGAAGAGCATCGCCGACGGTTAAGAAGTCATTCATATGTTTATCCATCTTTCACTTCGCTCCTGGTATCACTTTCATGATCTACGTCTGAATTAAACGGGATCATCAAATTCACTTTATCGTAAACAGACCTCTTCCGTATGTATATCCTCTTACATAGGTTCTCGAGATGACATCACCATTGTAACAGGACGAGCTCCGCACAAAAGGCCGGACCCATAGCCATCATCAGACCGAAGCTGCCCGGCTCCAGACGCTGTCGTCGTAATGTCTCCTGCAGGATGAGGAGTACAGAAGCTGAGGAAAGATTGCCGACTTGAGCAAGGCTTTCTCGGCTCAGGCTGAGGGCGCCATCCTCCAGTTCCAATCCCTCTTCGAGCGCCTCGATGACTCTGGGCCCGCCGGGATGGGCTACCCAGGCGGCGATATCGGCTCGCTGCAAACCATTTTCGGCGAGAAAGGCGTCGACGGCCGGTCTGATCCGCGTTCCGGCAATCTCGGGTACGTCGGCGCTCAGCACAACCTGGAAGCCACCATCAGCGATGTCCCATCCCATGACCCGTTCCGTATCTGGAAAGAAGAGCGAACGGCTGGCGATAACCCGTACCTGACCAGGTCTCATGAGTGGATGGTTAGAACCTGTCAGGAGCACAGCAGCGGCGCCATCGCCAAAGAGGCCGGTAGCGATGATATTGGCAATGGAAAGATCGTCCGGTTGTAGGGTGAGCGAACATAGCTCGACGGCGAGGAGAATGGCTGCCTCTTCTGGATGGCCGTGCAGATAATCGGCGACACGGGCGATCCCGGCCGCGCCGCCCAGGCAGCCAAGCCCGAAAAGTGGCATTCTTTTGAGGCGCGGAGAAAGGGGCAGGCGGTTCATCAGCCGCGCATCCAGCGTAGGCACGGCAATGCCGGTAACCGTCGTCGTCGCCAGTAGGGCAACGTCTTCCGGGTCCAGGCCTGAACGCTCGAACAGACACCGAAGCGCTTCCTCCCCAAGGTTCGTGGCGACTTCAATCCAGGCATCGTTGCGTCGCTGGAAGCTGTCGAGATCAACATACGCCTGGAGCGGTAGCGCCAGGTAGCGACCCTTGACGTTGACATTGCGGTGGAGCCGCTCAAACCGCGCAATTCGCCGCCCGCTGCCCAGCCAGAAACGCTCACGCAAGCTATCCGTCAGCTCTTGTTGCAGGTAATAGTGAGGTGGGAAAACGATCTCAATTGCGTTAATCGATGGATATCGATTCATTTATCAGATAGCCATTTCCAGCAAAGCCAAACCCGTCGCTTCGTCCGTCTGTAGACCGCTCACGAATTCCTCACCTTTGTCGAAGACCACGGCATAGGTCTTCTGGCCCTGCAGGATGGCCTCGGCAAAGTGCAGGGCTTGCTTGCTAGAAATATGGCCGGGCATCGGCGGCTCAGGCGGATTCACGACTGCTTCTACGACTCAGCAGATGAATGCCGCCTGGGCCCGAGGTTGCCAGACAAACGCCCAGGCGGCCGGAATGCTTGGCGTAACCGCAGGCGGCTAACGCAGCTGCCTCTTCATGGCGCACCTGGATTAAGCGGATCTGGTCTTGATGGGTGCGCAAGGACTCACAGAGGCCGTTGATACCGTCGCCGGGCAGACCGAAGATGGTATCCACGCCCCAGTCAATCAATCTTTCAATCAATAGATCGGCTACTGTTTTCGCCATGTGCATCTCCTCTTTAGTCGCACTAGCGCTCAAGTAAGTTACTTTTTTATAGTAACGGTGCCAGCCGTTTTCACGTCGGAGAACCGCCACGCTGTTGCCGACATCGGCGGTTACTACGAACAGGTCGCCGGCGGAACTCGCGGGTCTTTGCCATGCGCTTGATGTAATCGGCCGTGCGCGTGGCGGTGGCTTCGATCGTCAGGCTGGGGTTGGCGGCAGAGCTCGTGGGCAAGACCGAGCCATCGCAGATAAACAGATTGGGCACGTCCCACGTTCGGCGCAATCAGCCCCTAGCCGGCATAATGGGCGTAAATGGCGTGCTACTGCTCATCATCGTCTGCGGACAGGCTACGCAACCCGGCAAATAAAATGAGAGGCAACGTGACCACAGGATTCTACATATAGGCGCTGTCGTAACTACCACGGTAATGCAGAAGAAAAATTTCTAGCCACGTTAGTGGGATAGAGGCTGTGATCAGCAGGCGCAACAACTGTGGCAGGCCTATCTGCTGCAACTGTTTCCATAACAAATCATGCACCTGTTACTTCCCTAGCACCGCGCAGGCTAATCCGGCAATAATTACACTGAGAAAATTCATCTGGGTATCTCGTTCTTCCATGCTATCCTATACATAGAGCCTAGTCTCAGGATAGTTGGGAGCGCGTAAGAAATCTTACATAGCTGGATACAATTAGAGGTACATTTTTCAGATTTAGGCGCAGCACAGTTGGAACAAGGCCATAAACACTGGGACGGACATCGTGAACTGGATGGCAGCGCCCCACGTCTCAGCGAGGTCTGGGCAGACCATACCTACACAAATGTGGAGTTTTGGCAACTTTACCTGACCGTATTGTGGGATGCCGCGCCATCCATGAATGAAATTGCAGCGCGCTATGCCAGCGAGGACGGGAGCTGTTGGTCTGCGTCGCGACGTACGGCGGGCCACTAGCCGCCGAGAATACGCTTGCCCGCGGCAGGCGCGTTTACGATGCCATCGCCATCTTGATCGGCAGACGGTAGGAGACGTCTTTTCCGGCGTGGACGAAGGCTGCTCGCGCGCGGCGCATGTTCCCTTGCTGCAGGTAGAGTATGCCCAGGGTGAAATAGGCGGCTGGCAGGCGCAGGCCACCGGCGACGGCTTTCTCGTAACAGGTCACGGCGTTCGTCACGTCGCCCCTGATTTGGAAGTCGATGCCCTGCCCGATCAGCGCGTCGCGCTCCAGTTTGCTCAGACCGTTCGGCCCCACCCCATAGTAGTCGGCCTCTCCTTCCTCTTCGCGGAAAATTTCCTCGGCCAGCTCGTCCTGGGCGCGGCGCCTGGCAAGCGCTAGCGGATCGGTGGATTCTTGCGGCTGTTGCGCCTGCCGCCACTGCCGGCCCTCTTCTTCGAAGACGGTAGCGATCTGGCGTACTGTGTCGGCCATTTCAACGTGCTGCTGTTCGTCTTCGCCGGCGCGCGCGCTAAGCGGCTCGGGTTGTTTAGCCGAGGTTACTTCGTCCGGCGCGACTTTCGCCATCGGGGCTGTTTGCGGCAATAGTGCTATGTGTGACGGCGGGGAGGTGTGTGACGGCGTTGGAGCTTCTTCTTCATGCAGCGCAGCCTCACCCTCTGTAACCAGGCGCATGGCCATCAGCACATCTTCATTGCCCGGCTCCAAGCGCAGCGCCGCGCGGCACATCTGCAGGGCCTGTCGCTGCTGCCCGCGACCCTGGAGGATGCGCGCAATGGCCAGGTACTCGCGAATCGCGCCCCGCACGTTTTGTTGTCGCTGGTGGACCATTGCCAGGCGGCGGTGCGCGCCAAGCAGACCCGGCTCGAGGCGCACGGCGCGCTCCCAGTTATAGACGGCTTCGTCCAACTGGCGCTGCCGCAGCTGTAGCTCTCCGGCTGCCATATAGGTACGGGCGGCTTCGAACAGTAAACCGAGCCGCTCCTGCAGATCCGCGACCCTTTCCAGGTAGCGCAGGTCACCGCGAGAGTAACGCGCCGCAAGCTTGTAACTCTCCAGCGCCCGATCCAACATTTTCAGGCCAAAACAGGCCTCGCCAAGCCCGGCGTAGGCTTCGGGCGCTTGTGGCGTATCGGCGAGCGCCAGGCGAAACGTCTCGAACGCCCGCCTCCAATCTTGCCGGGCGTTATAGGCATGCCCGCGCCTGAGCGCTTCCTGGTATCGTGCCTGA
>JAICPS010000348.1 GCA_025929715.1 Anaerolineae bacterium
AAGCCCTGGTCGCCCGCTGGCACGACGCCGGCGCCGACTACCTCGCCCTCGGCCCTGTGCGCCTGGATCACGATTCGCGCTGGCTGCGCAGCCTGCCCGCCATTCTCGCGGCTACCGGCAACCTATTCGCCAGCGCCGAAGTTGCAGACACTGGCGGTCTAATCGATAGCCGACGCTGCGCCGAAGTGGCCACGCTTATCAAAGAAGCCAGCCACATCGCCGATAATGGCTTTGGCAACCTCTATTTGACCGCGCTCGCCAACTGCCCGCCCGGTTCACCATTTTTCCCCGTAGCCTACCACGAGTCGGGCGCAGGGCCGGCTTTCGCCCTGGCGCTGGAAGCCGCAGATCTGGCCGTGGCAGCCTTCGAGCAGGCAGCCTCGTTGCAGGAGGCGCGTCAAAACTTGGTAGCTGCCATTGGGACCTATGCACAGGAGCTGCAGGAAAGCGCCGAAGATCTGGCCCAGTCCTATGGCGTCCCGTTTTCCGGGATCGACTTTTCGTTGGCCCCTTTCCCCGATCAATCGCGCAGCCTGGCGGCGGCTATGGAAGCGCTGGGATTGGACTTTACCGGCGCGCCGGGCAGCCTCTTTGCCGCTGCCTTCATCACCGAGGCAATCGACCGCGCCCGATTCCGGCGCTGTGGCTTCTCGGGCCTGATGCTGCCCGTTCTGGAAGACTCTGTCCTGGCGCAGCGCGCCTCAGAGGGCCACGTCTCGGTCAACGACCTGCTCGGGCTCGCGGCCGTCTGTGGCGTCGGTCTGGACACGATTCCCCTGCCTGGTGACATCTCCGAGGAGGTGCTCACGGGTATCCTGCTGGATGTAGCGGCGTTGGCAACGCGCCTCCGCAAACCGCTCACTGCGCGCCTTATGCCCCTTCCCGGCCTTTCAGCGGGAGATCCGGTGCGTTTCGAGTTCCCCTATTTTGCCGCTAGCGCCGTCATGAATGTAGCCTCTGCCGGCGTCACCGGGCTGCTGGCGCGTGGTGAAACCATCAACCTGCGCTCACTCGACGAGCGGAGAGAATACAATGCCGCATGACAGCAGATCCCTGCGACAGTTGCTCGTTGCCTGGCAGGATGCCGTGGCCGGCGCCGACCTCCCTCAGCCGCCACGCTGGGATGGCCGCGACATCCGTCTGAAGGCGCTCGTAGAACATACAGACGACGTGTCGCCGGGCGCCGCCTTTGTGGCCCGGGTGCGCAGCACAAGCGACGGGCACCGCTATATCCCACAGGCCATCGCCCGCGGCGCGAGCCTCATCATCGGGCAACGCACGCGCACCGAACTCGACGACATTCTTCCACCTGACCAGCCCTATCTCCACGTTCCCGACACCGCGCTGGCGCTGGCCTGGCTGGCGGCAGCCTGGGATGATTTTCCCGCCCGCCAGCTGGTCGTCGTGGGCGTCACCGGAACCGATGGCAAGTCGACCACCGCCAACTTCCTGTTTCAGATACTACGGGCCGCTGGCGTCAGCGCCGGACTGTTGAGCACTGTGCGGGCTGTCGTGGGAAACAACGAAGAGCCGCTGGCCCTGCACGTAACCACCCCAGAAGCCCCTGTCGTGCAGCGCTATCTGCGACGCATGGTGGACGCCGGGCTGACTCACTGTGTACTCGAAACGACCTCGCACGGGCTGGCCCAGCATCGCGTGGACGCGGTCGACTTTGACGTCGCCGTGGTCACTAATATCACCCATGAGCATCTCGACTATCACGGCAGTTACGAGGCCTATTTCGCCGCCAAAGCGCACCTATTTGAGGCTCTTTCGGCCCCTGAACCCAACGTCGCGGGCAACAACCCTCATAAGGGCAAGGCGGCGAAGACGGCGGTGCTGAACGCAGACGATGCCTCATACGAACAGCTAGCCGCCCTGCCGGCGGAACGAAAGTTGACCTACGCGCTGCATCCGGCGGCCGACGTTTGGGCGCAGAACGTACATTTCGCCCCCCACGCCACGCGCTTCCGGCTGCACCTGCCCGGCGCTCAAATTGACGTCAGGTCGTGTTACGTGGGACAGTTCAACCTTTACAACATGCTGGCCGCAGCCACTGCTGCGCACGCATTGGGCATAAACGCCTCGTCCATCGCCAAGGGAATACAAGACCTGCCCATACTCGCCGGGCGCATGGAACGCATTGACGAGGGGCAGCCTTTTCCTATCGTGGTCGATTTCGCCCACACACCGAACGCCATGCAGCGCGCGCTCGACGCCGCCCGGCTCATGACCCGCGGCCGCGTCATCGTCGTCTTTGGCAGCGCGGGCAAAAGAGACGTCGCCAAGCGCCGTCTAATGGCCGAGATCGCCGCCCGTGAAGCAGACCTCACGGTCATCACCGCCGAAGACCCGCGCACCGAATCGCTGGATGAAATTCTGGAGGCGATGGCCGAGGGCTCCCGCAGCCAGGGCGCCGTCGAGGGCCTTACCTTCTGGCGCGTTCCTGACCGCGGCCAGGCCATCTACCATGCCCTCATGTTAGCCGAGGAGAACGATCTGGTCTTAATCTGTGGCAAAGGACACGAACAGTCGATGTGCTTTGGCGCCACCGAGTTCCCCTGGGATGACCGCGAGGCGACACGCACCGCAATTCGCGCATACTTGCAGGGCCGTCCCATGCCCGATCTCGGGTTGCCAACCTTCGCACAGACTTAGGCGTCGCACTAACACCCTTGTTTGTGAAGCCTGCAGGCTTGAAGCTTGCGCCACGATGCAGCAGCGTGCTATAACTCAATCAGGTTACAAAAGTTGAACGGAGAAAATATGTTAAAAAATAGACTGCAATACCTGATCAGCCGCACCCGTCGCAACCATGGTCTGGAGCACGCTACCAGTCACGTTCTGAGCGAGCAGCATAAGCAGTTCAGCGCCCAGGGTCATTCCGACTTTCGCGGTTTTCACCTCAACATCTATGGCGATATTCCCGAAGCAGACGTCGCCGCTGCCGTCGAAGAAGCGCATAGCCGCATGACGAACGGCGAGCACCACCTCGCCGTACACCCCAACTGCGGCACCGTTCTACTGACAACGGCAACCCTTGGCGCGCTGGCCTCCCAGTCAGCTTTCGGACTGGAGCAGCGCCGCCAGCGGCGCGCGCACATGGATCTCTCCGTCTTTTTCAGCGGCCTGCCCTCCGCCATACTCGCCGGAGTACTGGCGCTCATCATCTCCCGGCCCGTGGGCATGGCTATCCAGCAGAGATTGACCACCAATGGCGATTTGCAGAATCTGGAAGTCGTTCGTGTGCGCAAAATTCGTCCCTCGGTGATCACCCGCCTCTTTCAACTGCTCCTGGCGACAGGTAAAGAGCTGGACGTCAACGCCTATCACATTGAGACCCGGGGTTAGATCCTCTGTGAAATGTTCTACATTTTCCACGGTGACGATACCCACACGCAGAAAGAAACGCTCGACGACCTCTTAAACAGGCTCGGCGATCGCGCTATGCTGGAGCTTAACACCACCCGCTTTACCGGAACGGTGAGCATGGGCCGGCTGCGACACGCCTGTGATTCGATCCCCTTCCTCGCCAAACGGCGCGTCGTCATCGTAGAAAACGGACTCTCACAAAATGACTCGCGGGCGTTTGTTGACAAACTCGTCGACTACCTGCCCCATCTTCCCGAATTTACCCGCCTCATTTTTCTCGAATCGCAGCCACTGCGCAGCAATCATCGCCTCTTAACTTTCGCTGAAAAGCAAAAGAACGGCTTCGTGCGAGCGTTTGTCCGCCCGGAAGGACACGCGCTGGAACGCTGGGTGCAGCAGAGAGTCGAGGACCAGGGCGGCAAGATTGAACCGCACGCGGTGCACGTCCTGGTCAGTAGCGTTGGCAATGATCTGGCCCAACTCGCCCTCGAAATCGAAAAGCTCGTCCTTTACACGATGGACCGTGGATCAATTACGGCGGAAGACGTGGCCATGCTCTGCCCACATGTCGCCGAAGCCAGTATATTCGATCTGGTCGACGCGCTTGGTGTGCGCGATGGAAAGACCGCCGCGACGCTGTTACAGACCAAGCTGAACGAAGGAGCCGATCCCTTTTACTTGTTCGCCATGATCGTGCGCCAGTTCCGGCTGCTAATCCAGGTGAAAGAATTGGCGGGGGACGGTTTGCGACCACCCGCCATCGCCGGCAGCCTCAAAATGCACAGCTATGTCGCCAGCAAGATTTACCAGCAGAGCCAGCACTTCACGCTACCGCAGCTTGAACAAGTATATGCTCATCTATTGCGCACGGATGTCGGCGTCAAAACGGGTCAGGCCGACATGGTCACTTCGCTCAGCCTACTGGTAGCCGGGCTCGCTTCTTGACGCCCGCTCGAAGTCGCGCTGCGCCCGTTACTTTTCAGTAGTCACCACGACGTAGTTATCGAAAAGCAGGATGACTGCATGAAAATAAGTCCAGTCACCTTAGCCATTATGCTCATGCTCCTGTCAACATTGGCCTGCGGCTTCGTCGAACAAGTTTTGGAGCCCCAGGCGACGCTGGCCCCACCTCCCACCGTAGACGGTCTGGCTCCAACTTCAACTGTGCTCCCCGCTGGGTCGGCCACTGCTCTGCCCGGCGTTTCCACGCCGACCCTGTCGATCACCCCCACACCCGGCCCTGCGACACTCGAGGAGCTGGGAATGCCGCCCGACTCGTTGGAGGCGTTGCCAAGCTGGGTAAGCCAGGCGCGGGCGGCAAACGTTGACCTGGACGAACTGTGCGCCGTTCTCGCCGGCGCGCAGTGGCGGCAGGCGCAGGACGCGTGCCGCGCCGCCGACCTGGATGGCGACGGTGAAGAAGAGTGGCTGCTTACCCTTGACACCTCCCAACTACAGCAGGAACCGGGCCAGCCACTCGCTGAAGGACACCCGGGAGACCTGTGGATCGTGGGTGCACAGGGCGTCGTCTACCAGGTACGCGAAGACGAAGCGCCTGACTTTTTTGCCACTGCCCCAGAAGTGCTGGAGCTGGTCGACATGACGGGAGACGAACAACCAGAAGCGGTTGTCGTATTTAGCACGTGCGGCGCTCATACCTGCTATAATTATTACCAGATAATCAGCGCTCACGGCGGCGACATCCGTAACCTGGTACAGCTCCCAGCCGATGGTCAAGTACTCCCTGAATCGCTGCCAGATGCCATTTCCCTTAGTTATGTCGACCAGCAAGAAATCCGCGATGCGACCGAAGATGAACTGCCAGACCTGGTTATCCATGGCGGCATCGTCGGTTCAGCCGGCGCCGGGATCCAACGCGCACGCACCGAGATTTGGGCCTGGTCCGGGCAGGCCATCACATT
>JAICPS010000159.1 GCA_025929715.1 Anaerolineae bacterium
CCTCCTTGATTGGTTGGTGATTCTCCCATCAAGGATATGCCAGCAACCTTTTCCTTTCTACCCCTTTCTCAAAACTGTACGGTAGTGAGGTTGCAAACTCGTTCTGGCAGCAATTTACAGAATCGCCGTACATAGAGTTTATGATCGAAGTCGCTCGCGCTTACATACCGATGGACCGGCGACAGGCTCTGACGAGGGGGAAGGGACTGCCGGAGCGCACGTGGGGGGCGGCGCTATTTGCGGATATTTCGGGTTTCACGCCGCTGACGGAGGCCCTGGCGCGGGAGCTGGGCCCACGGCGGGGGGCGGAAGAACTGACGGTGCATCTCAATCGCGTCTACGACGCGCTGATCGCGGAGCTGCTACGTTATGGCGGCAGTGTGATCGGTTTTAGCGGAGATGCGATCACGTGTTGGTTGGACGGCGGACGCGAGGCGGCGCTGCCGGCGGTGGCTTGTGGGCTGGCGATGCAGGGGGCGATGGAGCAGTTTGCGGAGGTACGGACGGCTTCGGGGCGCGTGGTGTCGCTGGGCGTGAAGGTGGCCATCGCCTGTGGCCCGGTACGCCGCTTTGTGGTGGGCGATCCTGAGTACACGTTGCTGGACACGATGGCGGGTCGCACGCTGGAGCAGATGGCGGCGGCAGAGCACCAGGCGCGGACGGGGGAGGTCGTGGTGCATGTAGGAGTGGTGGAGGCGGTGCTAGAAGGGCGGCAGGGGACGGGAGACGGGGGACGGGAGATTGTCCGAACTTCGTTCAGGCGAGATTGGAGATTGACCGATAATTCGGGCGAGATTTGGGACTTGGGGTTGGAAATTGTGGAGTGGCGGGAGGGGGAGGAGGGTGAGCGGTATGCGGTCGTTGGGGGGTTGGCAGTGGCGGCGCTGGAGCGGCCGTGGCCGGCGATGGCGGCGGGCGATTTGACTCCGGAGCAGGAGCGGATGTGGCTGCTGCCGCCCGTTTACCAGCGGCTGCAGAGCGGGAAGGGGGAGTTTCTGGCGGAGCTGCGGCCCGCGGTGGCGCTGTTCTTGCGCTTTGAGGGGATACGGTACGACGAAGACGAAGACGCGCCGCAGAAATTGGACGAATTTGTATGCGGCGTGGAGCACATTCTGGCGCGTTATGAAGGGAGCCTCATCCAGTTGACGATTGGGGACAAGGGCAGTTATTTGTACGCCGCCTTTGGGGCGCCGGTGGCCCACGAAGACGACGCGGTGCGCGCCTGCGCTGCGGCGCTGGAGCTGCAGGCACTGGCAGGGCGATTGGATTATCTGGCGCCGCTACAAATTGGCATCACCCAGGGCCGCATGCGCACCGGCGCTTATGGCAGCGTACGGCGACGCACCTACGGGGTGCTGGGCGATGCCGTGAACCTGGCCGCTCGGCTGATGGGGGCGGCCGAGCCGGGCCAGATTCTGGCCAGCGACGCGGTTCGCGCGGGGGCGAGCGAGAGCTTCCGCTGGGAAACGCTGCCCAATATCACGGTCAAAGGCAAGAGCGAGGCGGTCACGCTTTCGCGCCTGGTGCGCGCGCGGCAGCAGACGGTTCGCCTGCATGAGCCAAGATATCACCTGCCGATGGTGGGCCGCGAGGCGGAGAAAGAGGCTATCGGCGGACGCTTACAACAGGCGCTGAAGGGTAGGGGCCAGATCGTCACGATCACGGCCGAGGCGGGCATGGGTAAGTCGAGGCTGGCAGCCGAGATGGTGCAGGTTGCACAACAGCAGGGGTTTGAGGTCTTCGCCGGTGAATGCCAGTCTTACGGGATTAACACTAGTTACCTGGTGTGGCATGCCATCTGGCGCGGTTTGTTTAGCCTGGATGCCTCCTGGTCCGTGGCGGAGCGAGACGCGGCGTTAGCCGCACAATTAGAGCAGATCGATCCTTCTCTCATGCCCCGCCTGCCGCTGCTGGGGGCTGTGCTGAACGTCGCTATTGCAGACAATGATCTGACGCGATCGTTCGACGCGCGCCTGCGCAAGAGTTCGCTGGAGTCGCTGCTGATCGATTGTCTGCGGGCACGCTCGCAAACCACGCCGCTGCTGCTGGTGCTGGACGATGGGCAGTGGATGGACCAGCTATCGACGGAGCTGCTGGAGGTGTTGGGGCGGGCGATTGCAGGGCTGCCGGTGGTGGTGATGGTGGCTTATCGGGACGACGTACAGGGGGCAGCCGACAGCAAACAGCAGACAGCGGACAGCGGACAGCCAACAGCCGTTGGCAGTCTGCCGTCGGCAGTCCGCCGTCTGTTGTCGGTTTTACCTCATTTCACGGAGGTCGCGCTCGCCGATTTTACGGCGACGGAGGCGGAGGAGCTGATTGCTCTGAAGCTGCGGCACTTTTTTGGCGAGGGTTCTGACGTGCCCGCGGCGTTTGTGGCGAAGATTACGGAGCGGGCGGCGGGGAATCCCTTTTATATTGAAGAGATCCTCAACTATTTGCAGGATCTACAAGTCGATCCGCACGATACCGGGCGGCTGGCGGGCATTGATTTACCTACCAGCATTTACAGCCTGATTCTCAGCCGCATTGACCAGCTCAACGAGCGGCAGCAGATTACGCTTAAGGTAGCCAGCGTGATTGGCCGGCTCTTTCCGGCGGCCATGGTGTGGGGCGTCTACCCCGAGCTGGGCGCGATGGCGCGCGTGCTGCAGGATCTGGCGACGCTGAGCGAGCTGGAGCTGACGTCGCCGGACGTGCCGGAGCCGGAGCTTACCTACCTGTTCAAACACGTGATGACCCAGGAAGTGGCTTACGAGAGCCTGCCTTTCGCCACTCGCGCCGTGCTGCACGAGCAGATCGGCCACTATATGGAGGAAGCCTACGCAAAGTCGCTGGAGCGCTACGTCGACCTGCTGGCTTTCCACTACGATCGCAGTGAAAACGGCGCCAAGCGGCGCGAATACCTGTTGAAGGCGGGCGAGGCGGCGCAGGCGAATTACGCTAACAGCGCCGCCGTCGACTACTACCGCCGCGTGCTGCCTTACCTGAACGAGCATGAAAGAGGGCCGGTTTTGTTCAGATTAGGAGAGGTGTTGGATTGGGTGGGCGAGTATGAGGAAGCAGAGGCCGCCTATCGGGAGGCGCTGCGCCTGGCCCAGGCGCAAGCGGATGGCGCGTTGCAGACACGGTGCCAGTTTGCGATTGGCGAGCTGACGCGGCGGAAGAGCGATTATTCGCAGGCGGAAAGCTGGTTTGCTGAAGCGCAGGCTACCGCGGAGGCCAACGGCGATATGGCGGGCGTGGCCAGGGCGCTGCTCGGCGTGGGATCGCTGGCGGTTAACCAGGGTGATTATGAAGCGGCGAACGCCCACTTTAGACGCAGCCTGGCGCTGGGGCGAGTATTGCAAGATGGCCGTACCGAGGCCAGCGTACTGAATAACCTGGGCATCGTGGCCGCCAGCAAGGGCGATTTCGACACGGCCGAAGCCCTTTTCGGCGAGAGCCTGGTCATCCGCCGCCGCATGCAGCACAAGTGGGCGATTGCCAACTCGCTCGGCAATCTGGGCCAGCTGGCCATCGACCGCCAGCAGTACGGCGACGCGCAGGGCTACCTTGAAGAGGCGCTGGCACTGCACCGGCAGACGGGGGACCGCTGGCGCATTGGAAATTCGCTGCTGAGCCTGGCCAATATCCGGCGCGCGCAGGGCGATTATGAGACGGCTCAGGATCTGTATTGTGAGAGCCTGCGCATTAATCGCGATCTGGGCGACCGCTGGTTGCTGGCCATTTTGCTGGAAGATGTGGGCGGTTTGTCGGTGCAACTCGGCCGGCCGGAGCAGGCGTTGCGCCTGGCAGGCGCGGGCGCGGCCCTGCGCGAAACGATCGGCGCACCGTTGTCGCCCACGGAACAAGGCAAGCTGGACCAGGCGCTGGCCCCGGCGCGGCAGACGCTGGACGTGGCAGCTCAGCGCGCGGCGTGGGAAGCAGGGATGCGGCTCTCGCTGGACGAGGCCATTGAAGAAGCATTAAAGGAAGCGAATGCGCCGTCCTGACTATCATCGTCCCGACTATCGTCGGGCGGTCACTTACGCCATCGACTGTCTGCGTGAGGAGCTACCCCCTGAACTGACTTACCACGACCTGTGGCACACGGAGTCTGACGTAATGCGGGCGGTGGCGCGTTTCGGCGCTATCGCGCAGCTTGGCGACGATGAGATCCGGCTGATGGAAGTCGCCGCAGCGTTTCACGACATCGGTTTCTTGAAGACGTATCAGGGGCACGAGCGGGTGGGGGTGGAGATGGTTCAGACGACGCTGCCCGATTTCGGGTTCGACGAGCGGCAAATCGGGCTGGTGGAAGGCATGATTTTGGCCACGCGCCTGCCGCAGACGCCGCGCAATTTTCTGGAGGAAATCGTAGTAGACGCAGACCTGGACGTGCTGGGTCGCGACGACTTCTTCGAGCGCAGCAAGCTGTTGCAGCGGGAGCTGGCGCTGATGGGGAAGCCGACGACGTGGCGCGAGTGGCAGGAGCAGCAACTGCAGTTTTTGAAACAACATACGTATTTCACGCCCGCGGCGCGGGCGCTGCGCGATGAGGGGAAGCGGCGGCATTTGGAGGTGATTGAGGGGTGGCTCAGGGTGAGGGGGTGAATGGGTGTGGAGGTGTAGGGGGAAACGGCCGGCGCCTGGTAGCGATCGCGTCGGCGGAACCCGCCCGGACGTGTTGAAGATTAACAAAAGATCAGGGAAAACGTCTGTATCATAGGCCGCTAGATTGTGCCGGCGCAAGGGAGTGGCTTGCGGTTGCCGGTATGGTTGCACTGGCGAAAAAGCTTGGCGCTCAGGTAATTGGAGAAGAGGGCGAAGTATATGAAGCGTTAGCGGGTGAGCACGATGCGATCCGCATTTACAGAAGAATGTGGCTCAAATCTTTGCTGAAGTTTGCCTCGTACTTAGATCTATGGCGACTTGCTGCTTTTAGGAACAGCTGTGTTAGTCGTTGTGTTAACGGTTGTACTGTTGGGCGCCCGAATGGCAGCATCGAGAATGCTAGCCTACGCATCAAAGGGGATCGGGTCAGGTTTCATCCGCCGCATCGCGCGGGTGGTGTACAATGCTTAAAGGAGCACCGACCGCTCAGGCAGAACTTACGGCAGAGGTCGCTGCAAACTTTGCTATATTTGCCGTGCCGTGGAATCGTATTATACTACCAGGGTCTCTGGCCAGTGCGACCTTCCTCAAGTTGCTGTTTCCAGGGATATAGGCGGCGTATTTCGCCGCAAAAGGGCTGTTTTGGCGATTTAGACGGCGCTCGCGCCGTCTAAAATGGGTTCTCGGGAACTGGGCTGCTAAGTTTGGTCTTGAATCCCATGTTGGCTGAATCAGCCGGCAGCCACAGTCTAATTCGTCCTCTTCTCCCCGCATCAAGAGCAGTCCGCTGCCCGCGCTTAGACGTTGACACTCCTACGTGCCGCCATGCCTGAGGAGCCCGCCATAACATTGTGCCCTTCCACGCCCATCTTGCAGGAGGTTCCAGGTGACAATGATGAAAGCAGTACGTATTCACGCTTACGGCGGTCCCGATGTGCTAAGCTATGAAGACGCACCGCGTCCCACGCCCGCAGACGGCGAAGTGCTCATCCGCGTGCACGCCACGACGGTAAATCCGTTTGATTGCTCGGTGCGGGCGGGCTATATGTCGGCCTATTTTAACTACAACCTGCCTTTGGTCCTGGGCACGGATGTGTCGGGCGTCGTAGAAGAGGTCGGACCAGGAGTGACGAACTTCTCAAGCGGCGACGAGGTCTACGCGCGGGCGGGGGTGTACAGGGATGGTGCGAACGCCGAATTTGTGGTGGCTGGCGCCTCCGACGTCGCCGCGAAACCGCGGTCTCAGGACCATATTTGCTCAGCAGCGCTGCCCCACGCTGTGCTCACGGCGTGGCAGGCCCTCGTCGTAGCGGCCGGGGTGGCTCCAGGACAGACCGTTCTGATCCACGCCGCAGCGGGCGGGGTTGGTCACCTGGCGGTGCAGCTGGCGAAATTGCGCGACGCCAGGGTGATTGGGACGGCGTCGGTCAATCTGGATTTCCTGCAGGAGCTAGCGGTCGATGAGGCGATAGATTACAGCACAACGGCATTTGAAGAGGTGGTGCACGATGTCGACGTCGTGCTCGACCTGGTTGGTGGCGAAACGCAGCAACGCTCGTGGTCTGTGCTCAAGCCGGGTGGCATCCTGATCTCCACCGTCGAGGCGCCTTCAGAGGAGATGGCGGCTGCGCACGGCGTCCGTCAGCACTTTGTTTTTTCGACGCCTCCGATTGGCGAGACGTTGACGGAAGTTGCGGCACTGGTGGATGCTGGACAGATCCGGCCGGTGGTTTCCACCGTACTGCCGCTGGAGGAAATCCGGACCGCCCATGAGCAGATCGAGGGCAAACACACGCGCGGCAAGATCGTTCTGACGGTTGCAGAGTAAGCCCGCCGCTTGTCGCGCGACTCAAGGCGGTCAGCTACGACTTCAGCCCCCGAACCGTTCCTCTAATTCTGCTTGAAGGTAGCGTAATGGCGCACTCAGGAACCAACGTTCCTCTAGCGCCTCATGAATGGCCACGATGAGATCCGCCGCGGTAGATGATTTGAGCACATAGGCAAAGCACCCGGCTTCGAAGGCTTTGAAGACGAGATCGCGCGCGGAAAACGCGTTGAGAATGATGACTTTTGGTGGGGAAGGAAGACCTGTTATCTTTCGTGCCGCCTCAATTCCGTTCAGCTTCGGCATGTGGGCGTCAACAATGGCCAGGTTCGGTCGCAGGTCGCGGACCAGGCGCACGGCCTCTTGGCCGTCGGCAGCTTCGGCGATGACTTTCAGGCCGTCTTTGGAATGGAGTAGGGTGCGAACGGCCCGGCGAAGAAGAGGGTGATCGTCGGCCAGGACGATGTTGATCGGGTCTGCCATCTTTTCGTCTTCTCCTGTCGCTTACAGACCGACAGTCCAACTGGCAGAAGCCCCTCACTTCTATTGTAATTGTAGGGTTAAAAGAATGGCATAGGGTGTTTCCCCCATACCTACTTGGAAAGGATGCTGTTGCCTGGCTGCGGCGCAGCTATTCTTCTTCTTCTAACAGCGCCTTTATTCGAGGAGAGAGGTAGGTATCGCCACGATATACCGTCCGCACGGCTGTGGCGAACGTTTCCAGGAACTCGGTCTTGACGATGAAGCCATTGGCGCCGTTGATGAGCGCCTGTCCCGCCAGCTCCGCGTCGTCATGCATGGACATTGCTCTCTCAACCCCTGTGCTTGTAAGCTCTCGCACAATCTGTACTGGCTGGCATCTTACGCATTCCAGCCGTCGACGGCCATCGCGCCGGACCGAGCGCTCACTCTAAAAAAGTGAGGTGGCCGTGATCGCGGGGAGCGATTCGTACCACCTCTGGGCGGGGAGCTTAGAGAGTGTAGCAGCTATTTGCGCGCCGTCAAGGGCTGGTCATTGCTACACGCGCACGGTGTTTACCGTGTGGACTTCCGTCTGGTTTTTCGTACAATAATGTCCAGAATATTCTGAGAGCGTTACATCCAGCCGACTTCGTGTCAAATTCGCCCCTTTTTTTCCAGGAGAAACCTCGTGGCTATCAGAGTCGATCCTGAAAACAATGAGACGCGCGCCCTATTTGACCTGGCCGATTTTAGCGGCCGGCGGGTGTTGGAAATCGGCTGCGGCGACGGCCGCCTGACCCGGCGCTATGCGGCAAAGGCCGGGCATGTGACGGCCATCGACCCCTTTTCACGGGGGATCGCCCGCGCCCGGGAAAAGCTGCCCGCTGCACTCCGCGACCAGGTCGAATTTCAAAACATCTCCTTTACAGATTTCGCCTCTACCGCCGAGCCATCCCTGTTTGGCGTCATCATTCTCTCCTGGTCACTCTGATGAATGGAACATGGGGCCATGGTTCATGGCCTGGAAGAGATTCACCGGTTGCTCAAGCCTGATGCGAGCCTGGTAGACATTCACCCCATCCCCATAGCCCCGTTGATCGAGGTATACCAGGGGGGCAGGCTGGTCTTTGCCGAGCCTGTTCCGGCGTATGACGATGAGGATGAGCGAGCGGCGGAAGACGCGCTCGCCCAGGTCCTTCAACGGCGACTCTTTGTCGTCGAACGCGAGGCAGCGTTCGACTTTCTGACGTATGGTTCTTCTGTTGCCCAACTACGTGACTTTCTGGTTGAGCAGTCCGCTTTTGCCGGCAATGGGGAGAGCGTCCGGAAGTGGGAGGTAGAAAGGGCCGAGTTTGCCAGGCGAGTGGAGGAAATCATGCGCGCTGCCGGGGAAGGAGCAGAAGTCGCTTTCCACGAGAGGGGTCGCATCACCCGGCTGAGGCGAATATGAATAGGAGAACCCGATGAATGAGATTCGTGATTGGGAAGCAATGAGAGCCATGGCAGCCCGTCTGCTCCAAGAGCGCACAGGCGAGGATGTGGACACCTGGAATCGGCGCATCCAGACTCGTAGATTTATAGACGAGGAAACCCTTCGTCAGTGGCTCACTCGAGAGGGTGTTACAGGGTACGCACAGTCGCTTTTAGTGATGGAACAGTTCGGGTATCCCGATTATTTACTCGCCTCTGCCGATGCGCTTATTGACGCTCAGTATGCGGATCGACCCCAACTCCGGCCGATTCTCGATACCGTCATCCAAGCGACGGCGGGATTGGGTCGAGTCACGATTCAAGCGCGTAAGGGATATGTCTCCTTTGTCTCGCCCCGCAGGACATTCGCGCGCCTCCGGCCCACCACAAAGAATCGAGTGGACCTAGGGTTACGCCTTGAAGGGGTGAAAGCGGGTGGCCGCCTGGTCCCATCGAAGATTCAGGAGACCATGAAGGTTCAAATTGGTCTTAGTTCACCTGAGGAAGTTGATTCAGAGGTTCTCGATTGGCTTCAGCTAGCATATGATCAGAACTGCTAAACTGGGAGCTTTATTCATGGGTCTGCGTCCAGCCGTGCTGGGCGACGGACTCTTTC
>JAICPS010000608.1 GCA_025929715.1 Anaerolineae bacterium
CACGGCTGGCGCGATCTATACTAAAATACGATCCACGACACCTGGCTGGCGACGTTCTGAGGAGAAAGCTTATGACGAAAAGAAATCAGTCAACAGAACCGCAACCGCGTCCGAAAACCAACCCCGCACTCGAACGCCTTGGCATTCTGGCAGGTGCGTGGAATGTTGAGATGTCATCGATGTCTTTCCATCCTGATCCGTCTGCGGTAGTACAGTATCCTATCTCCTTCGACTGGATAGAAGGCGGAACATTCATGGCCCAGCATGAGGAAGCAATTAGTCCCGAAATTCCCTACGGCACATGGATTATTGGCCCCGATGACGCGGCTGGAACGTACTGCGTGCTCCACTATGACTCGCGTGGCGTTTCGCGGATATATCAGATGAGCTTAGACGGCCGCGAGTGGAAAGTATGGAGGGATTTTCCGGGCTTCTCGCAGCGCTTCACAGGCACGTTCAGCGAAGACGGAAACACCATCAATGCCAGCTGGGAAAATTCGAATGACGGCGCGACGTGGAAACACGATTTCAATCTCACGTATACGAGGGTAAACTAACCCAAACAGAATCCTGAGGTTTCATGAAGAAAGTAGTTTCAAAAGACGTAGCAATACCATGCGAAAGCTGATTGTCAGCAATTTTGTCACGTTGGATGGCTACTACGAAGGCAAGGACAAGAGTATCGAATCGTTCTTTGACTACTACCACGAAGACTATGCAGGTGATCAGAACTTTGATTACTACAATACTGAACGGCTGAGAGCAGCCGATACACTGGTGTTGAGCGGCCGCGATTCTTTTTTGGGCAACAAGGGTTACTGGACGGGTGTGCTGACTGACCCGAAGGCGACGCCAATCAGGCGAGAGTTTGCGGAGCTTATTAAACGCATCGATAAAATCGTTGTGTCAGACAAAATCAGCGGCGAGGAGTTAGCCCCCTGGGACAACACGCGCATCGTCCGGATAGGGGATGCGCATAAGGAGATTGCCGCGCTTAAACAGCAACCCGGCAGAGATATCCTGATACTATTGGGCCGGATACTCTGGAATGATCTACTGGTTCATGGTCTGGTAGACGAGCTGCACCTGACGTATTTTCCCGTGATCGCGGGCGAAGGCATCCCGTTGTTCGAAGGTCGCCCGCCGGTGTCGCTCAAGCTCATCCACACGCGCACGTGGCAAGGATCGGGCAACGTGCTTGCTTGTTATGAAGTCAGTCGCAAAGAGTCGTAAAGGGAATCGTGATTTAGGCGCCGTCCGGTTGGCTTATTCGAGGTAGATCATTTCGAGTCTCCAGACTGAGCATAGTATCCAATCGCTTGACGACGTTACTCTACTGCTCCATATCTCTTTGGCGGACCCACTGTCGTAATACTGAGGTGTGTCATAGAATGTCCAGGGAGAGCTCCATGCCAGTGCTTTTCTCCAGGAGCGGTGTAGATGATGTCCCCGGCGGCAATTTGACACTCCTCATGCCCATCACCAACGCGCCCTTTACCTTCTAGAATCACAAGCACTTGCTCCCCTGGGTGCTCATGCCAGTACGTCAAACCGCCGTCGTCAAAGCGAACGAGCGTCAGTGACATGCCTCCTGGTTGCTGCGGTGTCAGTTTGCTAATCAAGTCAACAGTGCCGGAAAATGCATCGTCGACCAGCGACTCACCTTCGTTACTACGCACCAGAATCATTTTAAGGCCCTTCAAGTTAAGAACGATGCCGATTCGTCGAGCGTCAGCTCCAAATAGGCCAATGAGTAACAGCGAAATCAGTGCCCAGGCGATGCAAGCGTCGACCCAGCGATGGAGATAATACTTCTCAACATGGTAATGAAGGCCTGGTGGGTTTTCAGGGGCACACCATCGTCGGAGAGCGTTGGCCTGCCGATGGCGCCGTCTAACGCGCCAGCATCGACGGTCGCGCGCAGCATTCGCTCAATATCCTGTTCGTCGATCAGGACGTTAAGATTGCCGATCAGAAAAGCGAGCATTCCGGCGACACTATAGCCACCCCAATCCGAGATGGCGGCGACGACAAAGCGATCTGTACTCACCGACGCAGCGGTCCCGCCTTCACAAGGGCAGGCGCAAACTCGCCCAGCAGGCATGATCTCCGCCACCGCCTCTCTTATCACGCCAAAGCCTATCTCATTTCCGCCGTCGCCAATACCACACGTCAAGATTCCTTCCCGTTCAGCGCCTTCGAAGAGGAAGTGCGCCTTGGTATGCTCGTCGTCGTAGTTGAGGCCGGTGGCGCCATGGATTACCCCTTTTTGATTCGGCGATAGCTTCTCGATGGCGATGACTGCTTTAGGCGCGTACTCTCGGAGCATGGTGATCGCCTGCTCCTGTGAGGCCTGGCGATCAAGGGGCATCGAGATGAATGTGACGGCGTGATCCATGCCTGGAGCAACTGGCGTAGCGAAGTTCAGGCCGGCAGCCCTCGTCGCTGCCCTGACCGGCTCCGCAACATGATCCTCGGTCAGGATTACAGTACGCGCGCCCAAACCAAAGTGCAGCGCGCGGGCCAGCGCTACGGCGCCAAGCAGGCCGTCGACCTCGCCCTTGGGAAGCACCGGCGGCCCCCCCGCCCCGGTAACGATGAAGACGTGGTCGCCCGCTGCAACTTTTTCCTGCAGCGCCTGCGCCATGTCAAAGGTCAACGGACGTCCAAACTTCGAGCGGGCAGCGTCATACAGGCAATGTATCACGCCCCGAGGGAGATTTCCCTTACCCGGACGCATCTCGATAGTGCAGAGACGGTCGAGGTATTCACCCACAATCTCAGCC
>JAICPS010000372.1 GCA_025929715.1 Anaerolineae bacterium
AGCCGGACATCTGTTTTAACATCTGCGAGGGCCATTTTGGGGACTCACGCGAGGCGCACGTGCCCGCAATTCTGGAGATGATGCGCATTCCCTACACCGGTTCGCGGCTCATGACGATGGCATTGACGCTCGATAAACCGATGACAAAACGCGTTCTGGCGTATCACAAGCTTCCCACGCCGGCCTTCCAGACATTTGAGCGCGTTAACGAGCCGCTTGATCGTGATATGCGGTTTCCGCTTTTCGTCAAGCCCAGCCGGGAGGGGACGGGCATGGGTGTGTCTCCGGATTCTGTCGTGCGTGATGAGGAACAACTTCGTAACCAGCTGCGGGTGCAATTTGAGCGCTATGACCAACCAATCCTCGTCGAGCGCTTTGTTGACGGGCGCGAAATTACGGTCGGCGTCGTCGGCAATCTTACTAGTCCCGTAGCGTGGCGTCTTCCAGAAGATGAAGAAGCCCCGCGCATTTCTCGCGGTCTCACCTTCTTTCCTCCGATGGAGATCGACCTCGATCGCTACGAATCAGAGGCCGGGATCTATACCAGTCGCATCAAGACGGATTTAGTGCACGAATTTTATTGGACCTGCCCAGCCGATCTGCCGCAGCTAATGGTTCATGAGTTGAACTGGCTCACGGCGGCAACATTCCGAGTCACCGGCTGTCAGGATGTGGCGCGCGTTGATTTTCGCCTGGACACCAGCGATAATGACAAACCATATATCCTGGAAATCAATCCTTTGCCGGGACTCAATCCCGAATATTCGGATCTTTGTATCGAAGCGCGGGCATTCGGATGGAGCTACGAAGAGCTGGTCAATCGCATTCTGGACGAGGCCATCGAGCGTGCCAGGCTCTCGTAATCAATCTCTGTAGAGAAAGATTTCCGCCAACAATTTCACGAATTTCATAAATTGCAGCGGTCACATTCGTGAAATTTATCTAACTGGAGAATCCCATGACCGAAGAAAGAGTATTTCGAGAGGGCTTGGAAGGCGTCGTCGCAGCTCAAACTCATTTGAGCCACGTCGACGGCTTGAAAGGCGAACTTTTGATCGCCGGCTACCCGGTCGAGGAGTTGGCGCAGCATGCGGGTTATGAGGAAGTCGCCTACCTGCTCTGGCACGGCGCGCTGCCGGATGAGAGTCAGCTTTCGGACTTTCGCCGCAGGCTTGCGACTCGCCGGGCGCTACCAGAGGCAACGCTGGAGCTTATTAGAATTGCGGCCGAACGCAAGGTCGCCCCAATGGACGCTCTGCGCATGGCCGCAGGTACCCTGGATTTGGACGGGCAACCAGATCCCAGAGAACAGGCGGCTGACGTCGTCGCCCGCTTTCCTACCATCGTCGCCGCTTACGCCCGCCTGCGTAGCGGACGGCAACCACTGCAACCTGATCCCGAGCTGGGGCACGCCGCGAACTACCTGTATATGCTGCATGGCGCGGCGCCGAGCCCTGCGCAGACGCGGGCGCTGGAAAGTTACCTGAATACAGTCGTCGATCACGGGCTCAATGCCTCCACCTTCACCGCGCGAATTATCATATCTACCGACTCGGATATCGTTTCGGCCATCGTGGGCGCCATCGGCGCACTCAAGGGCCCGCGCCACGGCGGCGCGCCGGGTCCGGCGCTGGACATGGTCTTCGAGATCGGCGAGCCGCAAAACGCAGAACCTTATCTACGGGCTAAACTACAACGCGGCGAGCGACTTATGGGCTTTGGACACCGTGTCTACAAAGTGCGCGATCCACGCGCCGAAGTGCTATCTGCGGCCGCTGCACGCCTCTATGAGCAGAACGAGCAAATTGACGGAGACCAAACGCTCTACGAGCTGGCGCGCCACGTCGAGGAGCAGGCCGTGAGGCTGCTTGCCGAATTTAAGCCGGGACGTAATCTGCAGACCAACGTCGAATTTTACACCGCATTGCTCTTGCATGGACTGGGACTGTCCACTGACCTTTTCTCGCCAACCTTCGCCATCGGTCGCGCGCCGGGCTGGATCGCCCATTGTTTCGAACAGCAGCGCCACGGACGCTTGATCCGGCCAACTTCCGAGTATGTTGGGGAGCGTGGTCGCCAGTGGATAGCCCTGGAACGGCGTTGATAGCGGCGCGGTGGACAGCCACTCCTGCCCGCGTTATCATCGCGCGCCGTGAACGACAGAGAGCGACAATCTTACCGTATGCAGGCGCGGCGCGAGCTGCGCGCTGGAATTAAAAGTGAGCTGCCCGTCGCCGCTGGCGTCATTCCCTTCGGCATGATCTTTGGCGTGGTTGCCGTCGCGGCCGGAATTCCTCCCCTGCTCGCTCAGGCCATGTCTTTCATCGTTTTTGCCGGTTCGGCGCAGTTCATTGGCGCCCAGCTTATCGGCCTGGCGACGCCGGCCGGCGTGGTGCTGCTCACGACGTTCATTGTCAACCTGCGACATTTGCTCTATAGCGCCTCGATGGCGCCATATCTGCGCACGCTATCTCCGGCCTGTCGTGGTTTGCTTGCCTATCTACTAACCGACGAGGCCTATGCCGTGGCAATTCTCCATTTTGACAGCGGTCGCGATCACCCTGCTGCGCGGCAGTGGTTTCTTCTGGGCGCTGGAATGACGCTGTGGATCGCCTGGCAGGCAAGCACGGCGATGGGCGTCTTCCTTGGCGCGCAGGTACCCGCCGCTTGGGCGCTCGACTTCACGCTGGCGCTGACCTTTATCGGCCTGGTCGTGCCGGCCCTGAAACATCGTGCGGAGATCTCCGTGGCGGCGACGGCCGGTGTAGTGGCGCTGATCGCCGCCGGGCTACCTTATCAGCTTGGCCTGCTATTGGCTGCGGTGACCGGGATCACGGTCGGGCTCGTCGTGCAACAAATAGGGCGGACTCGCAGCTGGAGCGTGCGCTGAACGTGGATCTGTGGCTGCTGGTAGCCGGAATGGGCGTGATCACGTTCGCCTTGCGCTTGTCCTTGATTATGACTAGCGGGCGCATCGAATTACCTCCGCTGCTACTTCAAGCGCTAAAATATGTACCCCCAGCCGTGCTGTCAGCCATCATTTTTCCCGAGGTAATGCGGCCGGACGGTGTTTTCGACCCCTCTCTCGGCAACCCACGGCTGATACCCGGCGTTATCGCCGCCGTCGTCGCCTGGCGGACGAAAAACGTGCTTCTTACCATCGCCGCGGGTATGATCGTGCTGTGGCTGTACCATTGGATAGTCGCTCTAACAAGCGGATGATCGATGCAGGCGTTTGAACTTTCGGAAATACAGGCGCGGAATCAAGAAGACGATAATCTTTACCTCGAATTTCTTCGCGTTCCAGACCTTAGTATGGGCCTCTACACGCTGCCTGCCGGGAGCGAGGATCTGCAACAACCGCATAGCGAAGACGAAGTCTATTATGTGACTCGCGGCCGGGCGATGATCGACGTCGGAGGGGAAGAGAAGGCGGTCACTGTAGGGTCAATTCTTTACGTACCTGCCGGTGTGCCGCATCGTTTCCACAGCATCGTCGAGGATCTGTCGGTGCTTGTCTTTTTTGCACCCGCTGAAGGGTCTGGCGTGACGAGCAAGCAGTTCTACCACGTGCAGAGAGATGGCTTTCTGCTAAGCACCGATCCTTCTCTTCTCGACCTTGACGCCATACACGCCTATCTCACCCAGGAGGCGTATTGGGCGCGAGGACGAAGCCGCGAAGTGGTTGCGCGTACGATTTCAAGCTCGCTCTGTTTCGGGGTCTATGTTGGGGCGCCTCATCGCGGTGAGGCAAGCCAGATTGGATTTGCCCGGGTTATCACTGACTATGCCGTCTACGCCCATCTCGCCGACCTTTTTATTCTGCCGCCGAACCGCGGTCGCGGCCTTGGAAAGTGGCTGGTACAATCAATTCTAGAGCATCCCCAGCTTCAGGATGTTCAGAAATGGTCGCTGGATACGCGGGATGCGCATGGCTTATACGAACAGTTCGGTTTTACTGTGGCAGGGGCGGGAACACAAATGGAATTTAAGCGCGATGGCTGAAGCGAAGATAATCGAGCGAATATCAATTGGCAGCATGCCACACCCGCGACTGGGTCCGATCTGGTTAGCTCTCTCGCCTCGTGGGCTAGTTGGGCTACACATGAAGTCTAGCGAAGAAAGCGTCCGCCGCACGTATCGGGCATTTGATGCGGATCTGGACCCAGTTCAAGCTTCCCCCATCCTGGATCAACTCGCCGCCTACTTTGAGGGTAAATCCCGCCGGTTTGACGTGCCCATCGATTGGTCGGTACTTAGCCCGTTCCAGCAAGAGGTCTTACAACTCGTCTTCGCCATTCCGTTTGGCCACACGAGAACCTACGTTGACATCGCCACGCAACTCGGTAAGCCCGGCGCAGCACGCGCAGTGGGGCGCGCGAACGCGACGAACCCCATGCCTATCGTTATCCCCTGCCATCGCGTTCTTGGCGCGGACGGTACTTTACATGGTTATGGTGGTCCGGGTGGTGTGGAGACGAAGGCCTGGCTGTTGCGGCATGAAGGTAGTTGGCTGCTTTAGTGACGCGCGTTGTAGCGTAAGCCGCCGGCTTGCGCCTGGCACAGGCTGGCAGCCGATGCTACGAACGGCATCGAAATTATCCGCAAGACGGATTATCGATAGGGCTCCACGTCCCGGCGTCCGCGATGTTGGCGCCCGGGGGCCAGGCCACCGAATCCCCCTCGAACAAAAATTCGGCCATCATGCCATGCGGGTTGCTGGGCGACATGAGCCCGTCGTCTAAGAGTCCGGAATCCGTATCGATGGCCATCTCCAGCGCCCACTGCGTGTTCGACGGCTCGCCAACCTCGACGACCACTGTGTCCGTGGCCAACGGTTCCCAGGCAAGGCTATCGACATTGCTGCCGCGGCCGTGGTAAACGTTTAGCACGCCGTTCCGGAACACCTCGATTAGCCGGTCCTCTTCGTCAGGATCTCCCAGATTGCGATTGACGTCATAATACAGGCGCACAGCGTCTTGCTCGTTGAGTGTAGCAT
>JAICPS010000623.1 GCA_025929715.1 Anaerolineae bacterium
CTCGTCATTGTTTTGCTTGTGTTCGGCGTCGGACGGATTAGTAAGCTTGGCAATGAGCTGGGTAAGGGTATCAGCGCCTTTCGAGAAGGCGTTCGCGAAGGACAGGATGAGAATGAGGACGAGGATACGGTCGACGCTAAAAAGGTAGAATAGCAGCCGGCGGCCTAGAGTGATGATGAAAAATGGGCGCTCCGAGGAGCGCCCATTTGTATTTCAGTTTCAGATGACTGGCACTTTGGAAGTGTCGGTCACCTCCTGAATAGGGGCACATAATTTGTGTGAATCTCCTCAAAGACGTGGAGGCTGACGTTTACCGTATCCGGGCTGCCGGCAACTTCCGGGTGTGACTCGACGGTGACCGTGGCGTTATAGGAGCCTGGACCGTAGCCGTCGCTGGCGAAACGAATACTCAGATCGTCGTCACCGGTTCCGGCCGCCCCGCTGCCGACCATGGGCCAAAGCGTGACGTCGAGCGTGTTGCCGGGATTGACGGTGGCAGACCAGGTGACGCCGGGATCCTGCACAAAGGAGACGTCCACGAGCAGGTTGTAGAGGGCCGAGCCCGGCTGCCGCACGACCGCAATGCCGTGGCGCGAAAGCGTCATATCCGGGGGTTCTGGCGCCTCGAGAAGGACGGCCTGATCCCAGTAAACGTCGTTGTGTTTCACGGGCCACAGCGGTCTGGACCAGGTGTAGACGGTCATCTGTGACGATTGGGCCTGGACGACCAGCGTAAAGGGGCCAAAAGCGTTTTCACCAAAATCATTTTCTTCAGTAGCGGGGTAAATATAATACTGCTTGGGACCCCCCCACACGATCGCGTCGCTCTCCCAGTCGGTGCCGCCGGTGGGATCGATGCCGATGTTCTGTTCGATTTCGGAATCGTTGAAGAAGGGATCATCAATCTGTGTAGACCATGAATGGCCCCAGATGCCGAAGCAGTAGTAGTTGCCGGGCGTGACGGAGACCTGCTGGTAAAAGCCGGCTTCATGGGTTGAAGAAAAGGTGAAAAGTTGCTGAGCGCGCTCGCCGTCGTGTGTACGCGGTGGGGCCTGACCAGCTTCCGCTGGCTTGTATTCAGGCATACGAATGATCTCGGGCGGATCCGACGGATCGTGCGAGCGCCAGTAGGGGGTCCAGCCATCGGCCATTTGCGCCGTATTGCATGTGCCGGTGGGGCAGTCCGGGTGCCCGCCGGGCGGGATGTAGGGACTATAATCGCCTTCAAAGGATGGATTCTGTAGCAGGTTCGCGCCCTGCAGGCCGGCGCAAACCTGGTCTTCGACGTGGTCTTGTGGCGCGGGGAAGTCTGGTTCTCCCTGGGCCATCACTCCGACAGCGGCAGTTGTCGTCATTACAATGACCAGAAGAATGAAATAGTGACGTTTCATAGGTGGGGTCTCCTTGTTTTGTGTTTGTACACGTTGACCACGCGGAGCAGTCATGCTAAAAATCTAGCGTCCTGCGTTTCCGCTACAGCCAGGTTGGAGGAGAAACAATGAGCCGCCTTTCACGCATTTTGTTGTTCGTCGTGTTCTTTGTCCTGCTGGTCGCGATGGCAGCGACTGTGTTCGCGGTAATAACGGTCAGGCGTCCCTTTCCACAAACGGAAGGCGCCATTACTTTAGACGGTCTTCAGGCAGAAGTCAACGTTTATCGCGATGCGCATGGCGTGCCCCATATTTATGCTGAGAACCGGCAGGACATGTATTTTGCGCAGGGTTTTGTACACGCGCAGGACCGCTTCTGGCAGATGGAGTTCTGGCGGCACGTGGGGCAGGGGCGGCTTGCGGAGATGCTGGGCGCGGATCTGGTGGAGACGGATACGTTCATTCGCACGATTGGTTGGAACCGTATGGCGGAGACGCACCTGGGTTATTATGAGCGTGAATCACCCGCGATGATGGAGATGCTGGAGGCGTATAGCGCGGGAGTAAACGCCTATCTGGCGCAGAACGCGGACAACTTCTCGGTGAACCAGACGATCCTAGGCCTGGTGCAGGAGCCCTGGGAAGTTGAGCCGTGGGAGCCAATCGACACGATTTCATGGGGCGTCGTGATGGCCTGGGACCTTGGCGGCAATTGGGAAAACGAGCTGAGTAGGGTGCGGATGAACCAGGAACTGGGCGCGGCTGATACGTCCATCGTGTTGCCGGGCTATCCTTACGACAGCCGGCCGGTCATCGCCACCACCGAGCAGCTTGGCAGTGAAGGGGCGCCAACGGAAGACGTCGCGCCATCCAATGAATCGCCCGCCGATGACTCGTCCGGAGACGAAGAGAACAGCGCTTTGCCTGGTGAGGTAGTGGATTGGTCGCGAGTGAACACGACGCTGGTAGGGCAGCCACCGGCCTATGGGCTGGTGCGCGGCGCATTAGCGACAGGCAGCAACAGTTGGGTCGTGAGCGGCGAGCACACGGCAACGGGCATGCCGCTGCTGGCGAACGACCCGCACCTGGGCATCCAGATGCCTTCTATCTGGTATGAGGTTGGGCTGCACGCGCCGGAGCATGACGTGGTAGGTTTTTCGTTTGCCGGTGTACCGGGCGTCGTTATCGGGCACAACGTGCATATTGCCTGGGCCCTAACCAACCTGGGCCCTGACGTGCAAGACCTCTATATTGAGAAAATTAATCCGGCAGATCCGTTACAGTATGAGTTTGAGGGCGAGTGGCGCGA
>JAICPS010000005.1 GCA_025929715.1 Anaerolineae bacterium
ATTGTTGCCGGCGCGGTCTACTACGCGATCACACGTGAATTCTACGGAACCGCGCTGGTTATCGCATTGGCCGGCATGCTCCTCGCGCTTCTGTTACGGCGCCCGGCATACGCCCTGGTATTTCCTGCCGGCTTCTGGCTTGCCGTTTTTTTCGTCACCCCCTTGATCATCGTCTTCGTCGTCAGTCTGGGCCAGCGCTCCCGGCTCGGGACCGTGACGTATCCCCAGTTGAGCCTGAGTAACCTCCGAGTCTTTTTCGACGACTACGCCCGATTCTTCAGTCAAATCAACGACGAGTACATTTACCTGCGCATCTTTGCGCGCTCGTTGTCGTTGGCGATCGTCAATACGGTCATCTGTCTGGCGTTTGGCTATCCTTTCGCCTACTGGATCGCGCGGCAACCACAGCGCCACCGTGGGCTACTCGTATTTCTAGTCATGATACCGTTCTGGACAAATTTCCTGGTTCGGACCTATGCCTGGATCCTCATTCTTCGAGATTCAGGGATCATTAATAACTTCTGGACCGTCACCTTACACCAACAGGCGCTGATTCTGGCAGATCGTAGCACCATCTTCTCCTGGCTGGCCGAAGCCACCTCCAATGAATTGCCATTGCTCTTCAACCAGCCTGCCGTTCTGCTTGGTCTGTTCTACGGCTATTTACCCTTCATGATACTGCCGCTTTACGCCAACCTGGAGCGGCTGGACTGGTCGCTTCTCGAGGCGGCAGCCGACCTTGGCGCGGGCCGACTGCGTTCAACCACTCGCATCCTACTGCCTCTGACCCTGCCGGGTATTGTGGCCGGTTCCATTATCGTTTTTATTCCCTCACTGGGTGCCTATGTTACGCCCGACTTGATGGGCGGCGCTCGAGTCGCGCTGGTCGGAAATCTTTTGCAACAGCAGTTTATGACCGTGCGTGATTGGCCCTTCGGTTCGGCCATCGGCTTCATCCTCATGGCCGTAATGTTGGCCATGACCATCCTTTACTTTCGATTGACGGCCGCTTCGGCCGATCGAACAGTCTAATGAATCGTCTAACCAGCTTTGCCGCCGGCGTCTTCCTTTTTCTCTACCTTCCGATCTTCATTCTGGTCATTTACTCCTTCAATGCCAACCGGGTCGTCGGTGTCTGGTCTGGCTTCACCCTCGACTGGTACCGCACCTTGTTTCAAGACGCCGCCATCGGCAATGCCTTTAGAGTCAGCATGTGGGTCGCCTTCTGGTCGACGATTTTGAGCACCATTTTAGGTACGATGGCGGCCTTTGTTCTGGAGCGTTTCAATTTTCGCGGCAGGCTCACGTTTGACGCGGTCCTCTACTTGCCGATTATCATTCCCGACATTGTGATGGCGCTCTCCACGCTGCTTTTCTTTGTAATTGTCGCCGTTCCACTAAGCCGCAACACGATCCTGATCGCGCATGTCGCTTTTAACATCTCTTTCGTTGCCGTGGTGGTGCGCGCGCGTCTCGCGGACATGGACAGCCGCCTGGAAGAGGCAGCCGCAGATCTGGGCGCCAACGAATGGACCACATTTCGCCGCATCACCCTGCCTCTGCTCATGCCAGGCATCATTGCTGGCGCCTTGCTGGCCTTTACACTTTCTCTCGACGATTTTGTAATCACCTTTTTCGTGTCGGGGCCAGGTTCGACAACACTGCCGGTCCGCGTTTATTCAATGATCAAATTTGGTGTCACCCCCGAAGTGAACGCCATTTCCACTTTGATGTTGCTGGGCTCCACGCTGCTCGTCGTCGTCTCGTTGGTCTTGCAAAGACGCTAATCGGGTTCTATGTTATCATTAGCTTCAATCATCCCGGAGTCCTCAAATTGGTTGGTTTGTCAGTTCGGCGCGCTGCGCCTGCTGTAAATGTATCGTACAAAAAGGAGAAGACGATGATAAAGAAAACGCTGTTATGGATCTTGGCGCTCGTTTTTTGCGCCGCTTTGGTTGCCTGTGGTGGAGGGCCGGAAGGAGGCCCCGGCACAGAGGAAGATACACAGGAAACTGAACCCACCGCTCCACCGGAAGAACCTTCAGGAGAAACGGAGGAAGGGACCGAAACGGACGTACCGGCGGAAGAGCCCACGGTCGAGGAAATGTCTGAAGGAGAAGGCGAGGCGGAGCTGGCGGCACAACTGAGTGTCTACAACTGGGCCGACTACATCGACGAACAAATTCTCGCCGATTACCAGGAGGAATTTGGGGTTGAGATCATTTACGACACCTTTGCCTCGAACGAAGATCTGCTGGCCAAATTACAGGCAGGCGCCAGTGGGTACGACGTCATTTTCCCCTCCGATTACATGGTAGCGCAGATGATCGACCTGGGTTTATTGGCCGAGATAGACGTCAACGCGCTGTCCAACTGGGGCAACATCAGCCCTACCTTCCACGATCCTCCCTTTGATCCGGGTAACCAGCATTGTGTACCCTATCAATGGGGCACGACCGGTATCGCTTACCGCGCCGGACATGAGTTCTTCGAGGAAAACACGCCGACGAGTTGGGCGTATCTCTTTGACCCGGCCATGCTTGAGCAGTACAGTGATGGCGGCATAAATGTGTTGAATGACCAGCGGGAGCTCATAGGGGCAGCGCTGGCTTATCTGGGATACTCCATGAACAGTCAGGAGCGCGCTGAGTTGGAAGAGGCTCGCGACCTGATGCTGGAAGCCAAGCCGTACTGGACGACGTTCAACAGTGAAGATTACGACGACTCCTTGCTGGTGCCCGACGAGGTCGTGCTGAGCCACGCCTGGAGCGGCGACGCGGCGGCAGCATACTATGCTACGTACAGCGATGAAACAGAGGACGGCAACTGGTATTATGCCATTCCCGAAGAAGGCGCCGTGCGCTGGGTAGATAACATGTGCATTACCGCAGACAGTGAACGCCAGGAAACGGCGATGCACTTTATCAACTACTTGCTGGATGCAGAAGTTGGCGCGGCAATTACCAATTACACCTACTACGCGAGTCCAAACGAGGCCGCCAAAGCGTTTATTTTGGAGGAAATTCTGACGGATGAGGGTATCTACCCGCCGGCCGACGTTGAAGCCAAGCTGGAGTGGCTGGAAGATGTAGGCGACGCCATCTTCATCTATGACGAAGTGTGGACGGCAGTAAAGGGATAGACGAGACGTTCACAATTCATGTGACCGGTACGTTGAAAGTGCCGGTCACATACCACTTTCACCTTCACTAGAACGGGTTCGCTCGTTTGTTGATAGGAATTCAGTACTATTGGGACCCCCCATTCCCCTTGTTAACTTAAATGATTCATTATTTTTTCTCAGCCGCGATTAGCTGATGCTTGGTACAGTGTTTCTTTTTCCGTTAGAATGTAATCTTGTGTTCAGTGACTATCCGTGCCAGAAAAATAGTTTACGACTGTTCTCAACCAGGAATCAAAGCGTGCATGCAGCCAGCGGTTAGCTTCGAAAGCGTCAGCAAGCGCTTTATGATGACGACGCAGCGACCGCAGACGGTACTGGAAACGCTAATTGCCGTGGTCAAAGGTCAGCGCATGCGCGTGGTAGAACAGGAGTTGTGGGCTGTAGACGATCTCAGTTTCGATCTGATGCCGGGGGAATGTCTGGGCATCATCGGGCGCAATGGCAGCGGGAAGAGTACGGTTCTGAAGATGATCGCCCGCATTTTGCGTCCCACGCGCGGCCGCGTGACGGTTCGTGGCCGCATCAGCGCACTTCTGGAACTGGGCGCCGGGTTTCACCCGGATCTAACGGGACGTGAAAACATCTATCTCAATGCGTCGGTACTCGGCCTGAGCAGAGAGGATGTCGATCGCCAGTTCCAGTCAATCGTCGACTTCTCCGAACTGTCGTCATTTATTGACGTTCCGGTAAAGCACTATTCGTCAGGCATGCATGTGCGACTTGGCTTCAGCGTTGCAATCCACATAGAGCCCGACGTCTTGATTCTGGACGAGATATTGGCTGTTGGCGATCAGGCCTTTCAGACCAAGTGCATTGAGGAAATCTACACTCTGAAGCGAGACGGTACGACGATTATCTTGATCAGCCACAACATGGATATCGTGCGTAGTTTATGTACCCAACTTCTGTGGATTGAGCACGGGAGGCTGCGTGGTGCAGGCAACGTAAATGATATCGCTTCCGCTTACCTTGCGGAGACATTCAGCCAGCAGCAGCGGGCGATTGGCGTGCCCGCAAGATCGTTTAAGCGTTGGGGAACGCGCGAAATTGAAATAACAGGGGTTCACTTATTAAACGAAGAGGGACGTGAGTTTGGTCTATTCCGCACCAACGAAGAGATGACGATAGAGCTGCACTACGTTGCTCACAACACCGTAGCGGCGCCTCAGTTTGATCTTGCCATCCACCGTCAGGATGGGGTCCAGGTAATTGGGCCTAACAGCCACGCCGATGGCCTAGAGATCAACTCTGTCAGCGGGCCAGGTCGGATTTCGTATCATGTAGAACATTTACCTCTCTTGCCTGGCCGCTACCAGGTAAGCCTCACCGTTCACGACAGTCAATTGCCGACAGTGTACGATCATCACGAGCAGGCATATCCGTTCCGTGTTATCGCCGACAATCTGCACGCAACGCATGGTCTGGTCACGATTCCTGCCACTTGGACGTGGCAGCCCCAGGAGGCGCATGAACCAGAAAATGAAGCCGCAACAACAACAGTATTCACGAGGTAACGTAATGGAAAGATTTCGCCCCTATCGAAGCCCGTTTCGGGTTATAGCCGTTCTGGCCTTGACGCTGATGGTGCTGTTTGCAGCCATTCACGCCGCTCAGGCCTATTCTGTGAATCAGGCGTCGACGCCAGCGCAGCAGACAGATGATAGTAGTGCGCCGCAGGGCGCGAACCCCGACCCAAGCTGTCGCTACGGCGTCGCAACGCTCGGCGATTCACAGGTACCCTTCGTCGGCGTGATTGGCGCCGGCTGGTACATAGATTTCAGTATTACTGCGGTGCCTGCTTCCAATGGCGCTGAGTTCGCGCACGTCATCAGCGTTAAACAAGACAAGAGTGGCGCAACCTATCTACCCACATATTCGGTGACGCCACCACTGACCAGCGGTGGCCTGGGCGCCCAGATCGCCAGTAACCCGGGCGCTCTATGGATTGTGGGCAATGAAGTGGATCGCGGCCCTAACCCGGGAGATACCACTAGCGTCCAGGGCGACACCCATCCCGCCGTTTACGCCGAAGCTTACCATGCAGTTTATCATTACATTAAGCAGCAAGACCCAACTGCGCTCGTCTCCAATTCGGCCCTGGTACAGATCACACCCGGGCGCATGCAGTATCTTGACCTGATGTACGATGCGTATGTCAGCAAATTCGGCACCGGCATGCCGGTCGACGTCTGGAACATGCACCTCTATATTCTGCCGGAAGTGAACCCGCAGGGGCAGCCGAATGGCATTGCCAGCGTAGCTGTTGGTACGGATCCCGCTCTTGGTATTTCCGAAAGCTATGATCCCGATGGCGGTGGTCCGGCAGGTCCTCAGGATACTTGTGCCAGCGGAGACGTCTATTGTTTCGCCGAGCACGACAGCATGACAGCATTTACCGAACAGGTGGTTAGAATGCGCCAGTGGATGCACGATCACGGTTACCGCCACAGGCCGTTGCTCCTGTCTGAGTACTCTTTGCTTCTGCCGTACGAAGATGACGGCGGCACGTGCTTCGTTCAGGATGAGTTCGGAAACTGCTTCACGCCGTCACGTGTCCAGGCCTTCATGACGAATACTTTCAACTACCTCTCAACCGCCACAGATCCCAACCTGGGCTTTCCCGCTGACAACAACCGGCTCGTTCAACAGTGGTTGTGGTTCAGCATTCACAATTTGGGTGTCGGACAGGTGAGCAACCTCATTCAGAACGAGACATCCGGAGCCCTGACCAACCTGGGAGTGACGTTCAAGAGCAGTGTTGAAGCCGAGCCGAACTACATCAATCTTTATCCGGCCCGGGTTAACTCACCCTTTGCTTTCACCGATGGTTCGACCACGGCAGACGTAACGCTTACGGCCAGGGTCGGTAACAATGGACCTACCACCGCCGGCTCGTTCCAGGTCACTTTTTACAGCAATAGCGCTCTGACCAACGTTATCGGCTCAGCATCCATTCCGGCTAAGAGTAGTAATTTCCCGGGCATGACCGGATGTGGTACGCGCAATATCGCCGTCAGCGTGCCATGGAACGACTTGGGACCCGGCATGCACCACTTCTGGGTGAAGGTTGACAGCGGCAACGCGATTACAGAAAGTCCGCCAGGCCAGGATGGCGAAGCGAATAACGTATTGCGCGGGACGGTGTTTATCGATCCGCTACAGATGTTCCTACCCGCAGTTTCCAGGCGTTAAGGAAGTTAAGAGGCAGCGTAGACGGTGGACCGCCTACGCTGCCTCCAGCTTCGCCGCAGAACAACGCCAATCGATATCAACGCGAGGAGAAACGCGGCTGCCACAAGCAGCGAAAGTAAGTGCATCAGCGGCAACTTCCCACCTAGTATCACAAGATGCAAGGGAGAACCAGGTAAGACAAAGACGTCGACCGGCGTACGTATGATATCCGGGACGTGGCCAAACAGTTGTCGACCAAACTCAGGCAAGCTCACCTCGGTCCACTCGAAGCGCGGCGCCATACTCACTACCCTACCGCCAATTTGCTCAGCCAGCGCAAACCGCAGCAGTAGCCACTGGTGTAAAGCCAGAAACACACCCGCAGAAAGGCCTGCTACGGTGCGTACAGTCACCGGTAGCGCCTTGAGCAGCCAGGCATAACCCAATACCAGGATCGCCAGTTCGCCGGTGGAGCGGCGTGGGCCATAGCCGCCTCCCGCGAACCAGTCGCGCGAGCTGGCATTGACATAGGCGCTCAAAATCAGAAGTACGATCAGCGGCGCGACAAGACGTGGATTGCGACGAACCTGCACGAGTAGCCCTACGCATGCCAGGCCAAAAATGGGCATCCAGGGTAGAAGCCCGCGAAACGGAGAGAATAGCATTTCGCGAATAAAGGGCGACGCCCACGTCATGAAACTGCCGCCCTGCGGAATGGTCAGCCAAGAGCCGTAGAAAATCTGCCACACAATTAACTGCGCAGAAAAAACAAGGAAAAAAGCCCCAGCTAGAGCCGAGAGGAAGGTCAGCAGAGTCGCGACTTTTTGCCGCCTTGTTTCCGATGGTAATGTCAACCATGTCCAAGTGGCCGACATTAGTGGCAGGGTTAGGTAGATGGCGTTTTGCCATCGTATCAGCGCCGCCAGACCCAGCAGCGCGCCAAGGCCCAACCCTCGCCACGCTGATGGTATTTCGCGATAAATGCGCCACCAAGCAAAAAGGAAGAGCGACGTCAGTAGGGCCGACGGCACGTGCGCGTAGAGCGGTTCACGAAATTGATAATAGAGGAGCGGTGTCGCGAAGCTCATGGTCAGGGTCGCCAGAAGCGCCGCGCGTCGTCCCGTTTCCTGCCTGGCAAGACGAAACGCCGCATAGAAGGCGAGTAAACCTGTTAAGGCGCTGAAGGTGACAACCGGGGCCACCATATACCATTCGTAGCCACTCCCTGATGGAAGACCAAATGCCAGAACCGCCAGGCGCAGAATAGCCAGCAGCGGAAGCCAGAGCAGACCGCTGCCGATGGCGAAGGGCGCGTATACCCTGCCGGTCGGCGTTCGATTCGTATGTAGCTCTGCCGCCACAAAGTCAGCTGACGCCGTGGAATAGGAGGCCAGCAGGTCGTTTTCAAGCGATAAGTCCTGATCGAAGGCTAGAGAGCGGGTGTACGAATAGTAAAAGGCGGCATCCCAGGTAGGCGCCAGAATATTCATAAGAAGGAGCCACTGCACCGCGAAAGCGCCGGCGAGCAATACAGACGTAGTCCTCAAACTAGAACCTTTAATCCTCTTCAAACATGGTCGGGCGCATATTATAACAAGCCGCCATTGGCTGAACGAACAAGGTGACGTTGTGCCTGCACCCAGGGAACTTTATAATCCAGGGGAAATGCCACAACCGTATACATGGGTGAACCGGCACTACCTGTGGCCCCTTCTCCTGACCATCACCACTTTCCTTTTCTACCTGTTTACGCTGGCCCCAACCGTACTATGGGGGGACGATGCCTACTTTCAGCATACTGCGTTCACGGCAGAGCTGCGGCCTGATGGGGGAGGTCATTGGCTTTGGTTGCAGGTCGCTCGCCTGTTTGTGCGCCTACCCTTGGGCGATGTCGCGTTCCGCACGAACCTGCTTTCGGCCGTCGCGGCAACAGCAACCATCCTTCTCCTCTACGCTGCGGGTCGTGAAGCCGGCCTCCGCCGCGATGCAGCCACCGTTGCCGCGCTTTCCCTGGCTGTAGGGCACACGTTCTGGATGCACGCAGTGCGTGCTGAAGTGTACACGTTATTAACTCTCTTCCTCGCCGCCCACTTCTGGTTGTGGGCACGGTGGTGTAGGCCGGAATCGGAGTCTATAGGTAACGGACCCATGTATGCGAGTGCTACACTTTTCGGCGTTACCCTTCTGGCGCACCAGATGGCGCTACTACTGTTGCCCGCCTTTGCGATGCTGCTATGGAAACACCGTCATCATGCAGGTGGGATAGAGATGGCTAGAGCGGCCGCTTTGGCGTTATTGGGTCTTATGCCCTTCTTCATAGTGGTCTACATGCAGATTGCCGCCGTTGCCGGTGTCTCGATACTGGAAGCCTTCTGGCTCTACTTTACCCACGCCGGGACGGACTTCGGCTCGGCCCTTTTTGATTTTTCTTTGGCTGGGCTTAAGCAAGATCTATTCTTCTGGGGCGCCATGACCGCGTTGCAATTTGTTGGCCCAGCGCTAGTGCTTATTCTCTGGGGCTTGCTCCACCGGCAGCATCACCAATCGTCTGCGTTGTGGCCCGCGCTTCTTGTCTTTTATCTCACCGATGTTTTCTTCGCTATTAGTTTCCGCGTAAGCGACCGCTACGTTTTTTTTCTGCCCGGCTACCTGGCATTAGCTTTATTTGCGGGCGCTGGCTGGTTGGCGGCCCGCAGTTCCAGTGCGGAACATAGAAGAAAGCGCGATCATTGGCTTGCTGCCTGTCTAATTCTGTTGGTAGCCGTGCCAATCGCAACCTATTACGTCGCTCCCCGCTTCGTAGCAGCTCTAGACCTGAACCCGATGACCGTGCGCACCCTGCCGGGCCGAGAGCCAAATCGATTTTTCCTTTGGCCTGCAAAGCACGGTTACACTGGCGCCCTGCGCTATGGCGAACAGGCGCTGGCGGTGCTGCCGGTCGGGGCGGTCCTCCTGGCCGACCACACACCACTTGAGACATTAAAGTATTTACAGATAGTCGAGGGTATGCGTCAAGATCTCACGCTGGTCAAAGTTGAGCCCGGTATCGATCTTGCCCCCCTGATTGCTTCGTTCCCCCCCGCCACGCCCATCTATTTAGCCGACGATAATCCAGAATATTATAATCTCCGCAGCTTGCCTCGGGCTACATTGGCGCCTGTTGGGCCGGTATTTCGCTTACAACTCGCTACTCAAACTTCTTTTCGCCGGCTCGAATAGGCACACGCAGCCAGTTTTCTGGGGGAGGCAATGGGCAGCTATAGAGTTCGTTGTAAGCGCAGTAGGGATTGTAGGCGTAGTTGAAGTCTATCTCCAGACGGTTGCCACTTAGTCGGCTGATTCCCGGCCGGTGGCTGTCCAGATAGCGACCAGCGCCATAGGTTTCGCGTCCATTTGTGGCGTCCTTAAAGGGAAGAAAGAAGTCGTCTGCGTGAAGTTCGCTGTAGACCACTAACGACGCCGTTCTATCCTCCACCTCAAAGCTGAAACGACCCCACCTGCGATATGTCTGCGTGTCGCCCGTACTGGTTTGCATTTCAATTAGTGGTTCATCTTCAGAAAAGCGCTCGGCTTCCACTTCTATGACAAGGCGCTTTTCTTCGTCATAGTAGCTGAGACCCGAAAATGATGTTCTCTGCTCGTCAGATAGGGGAGACTGTGGATGATACTCCATGAAGTCATCAATCTCAGCGCGAAATCGAGAGAGCGTACTCATAGGTTCACTTGCTTACTGCTTTACTCATTGCCCGTCCGGTCGTAATTCAGCATCCAATTCAAGCCGAATTTGTCGGTCAGCATTCCAAATGTCGCGCCCCAAAATTGTTCCGCTAAGGGCATCGTAACCTGTCCACCGGCAGAAAGATTTGAAAAAAACATATTAATCTCATCTTCGCTGCTACAATCGAGCGACAACGTAATGGCATTTCCCCGGACAACTCTTTCGTTCCCCGCCCCTTCATGTTCTATCATGTCGGCTGCCATGAGCACTAAATCGCCCTTGGTTAAGTTAGCATGCATAACTTTGTCATTTTCAGCTTCCGGCGTTTGCTCTGCCATTGGCGATTCCGCAACCGTTTGTATCGTCAGTTCGCCACCAAAACATTCCTGGTAAAACGTCATCGCTTCGCGGCAGTTGCCGTCGAACGTCAAGTATGCATTAATCTTTGTCATCTTACTCCTCATTTGTTCTTTTTGGGGTGGAATTCTTGCGGGGCAAATATTGATTGAGCGGAGAGGGTGGGATTCGAACCCACGGTGACCGCAAGGCCACAACGCTTTTCGAGAGCGCCCCATTCAACCACTCTGGCACCTCTCCATCTGATATTATTCTAGCTCACCAACATAAACTATGCGTCAGTGATTTCGCCGGTACGCAACTGCCTGAAAAATATCTGCAACAGTTCGGCAGCTTCCTCGGCCAATACACCCGCCTGCACGCCGACACGATGATTAAAGCGTGTCTCGCCTAAAACGTCAATGATCGTTCCGCCGGCGCCAAAACGAACGTCCTCGGCTCCATAAACGAGTCGCTCCAACCTTGCCTGGATCATGGCGCCCGCACACATTGGACATGGCTCAACAGTGCAATAAAGCGTCACTCCAACCAATCGCCAATTGTCTAACGATCGGGCTGCATTGCGTAACGCAATAATCTCTGCGTGCGCCGTGGGATCCTGGTCGCTCTCCTTGCGATTAAAGCCGGCCCCGATCACGTCTCCGCCAAGGACGGCGACGGCACCGATAGGCACCTCGCCCAGTCTGGCTGCCTTTTCAGCCTGAGCCAGCGCCAGACGCATCCAACGCTCATCATTCTGATTGCTAAGGTGCTCTTCACTCACATACGAATTATATCAGTGCCCACTGCTCGCTACCAGTGCGCCGGAGGTGAATAGGAGCGGCGCCGTAAGGATCGCCATACGTCTGGAAGACGATTCATCTTCTACTCAGATACGATGGCTTGTCGCTCCTAAAGCCATTTTGCTATAGTATTCCCTGACGTAGCAAAGCAAGAACGCTCGCCGTTGCGTCTGGCCATTGAATTGGGGTTACCAGGGAGCTGCATGCTTTTTTGCAGTCTTGAACGAACCCGGACCGGGCGTTCCAACGAGCCTGGAGAACGAAAAAGAGATGCGTAAACACGCACTTAATACACTACTCATTGTCGTACCCCTTTTGCTAGTGTTGGTGTCTTGTCGCCGCGAGCCGGATCCCGCTCCCACGTCCGCTCCCACCATTATTGCGCCGCGGAACACACCAACCGAAGCGATCAGACCGACGGCAACCAGCCCATCCCCAACTGCGACGGCGGAACCTGAGATCGAACCGATCCGTATGGATCCGGCAGATATAGACTGGTCGCCTCAGGTCGTGCACACTAGCCCCACCGTGGGACAAGAATCACTGCTCGACGGCGCCATTACCATCCGCTTCGATCAGCCGATGGATCAGAGCACGGTGGAATCCGCCTTCGAAATTGCTGGCCCTGCAGACCAAGAGCCTGTGAGCGGGCGATTCGAATGGCCGCGCGCCGATACGCTCATTTTTACACCTCAATCCCAACTGCAGCGCAGCCAACGTTATGAAGTGCGAATTGGCGAAGCGGCGCGCAGTCAGAACGGGCGACCGTTGGAAAGCCCGCTCAGTTTTACTTTTCAGACGGTTGGTTTTCTGGAAGTCGCTCAAGTCATTCCCGGCGACGGAGTGAACGGTGTTGATCCTAATACCGGCGTGACCGTCCTATTCAACCGGCCGGTGGTACCGTTGGTGAGCACAGCGCAGCAGGAAGATCTGCCGCAACCACTGGAGATAAGTCCAGCAGTGGACGGCAATGGGCAGTGGGTCTCCACCAGTATTTACCGCTTCACTCCGGCGAATGGATTTGAAGGTGCCACAAATTACCAGGTAACTATTCCCGCCGGTCTTGAGGACGTCACCGGCGGTGTTCTCGAGAGCGATTTTAGCTGGGGTTTCTCCACCGCCCGGCCGAGTGTGGCAGCCATTGAACCAGAAAATGGCGCGACAGGCATCATCCCGACCGAACCACTCACCGTTACATTTAATATGCGCATGGATCCATCCAGCGTAGAAGGCGCTATCACCCTCAGCCCGAGCCACCCTTTGCAATTTGAATGGCTGGAAAATGGGCGGACTGTTGTGCTGGAGCCGGAAGGTAACTTGGAGCTCGGAACTGACTACACGCTGACTGTGGCAGGCAACGCCGCTGCAGCGAGTGGGCAGGCCACGCTGGACCGCGAAACAAATAGTACGTTCACGACCGTGCCTCTGCCCGCCATAGCCGACATTTCTCCGGGTCCAGCAGAACAGGCCCCACCCTATCAGTACGGGATATCGATCGAATTCGCTTCGCCTATGGACCCGAACACCATCGAAGGTCGCATCCAGGTAAATCCGGCGCCCGCAGAGGAAGACCTTGACAGCTTCATCAGTCCGGACGGTCGCTTTGTCAGTCTAAGCTTTGAGCTGGAGCGCAATGCCACATACCAGGTGACCATTCCCGGCAACGCAGCCGACCCCTATGGCAATACCCTTGGCGAGGACTACGTTTGGAGCTTCACCACGTCCCCCTTAGCTCCGCTTGCATCTCTAAACCTGCCACCTTACGTTAGCCAGTTCAGCGCTGGATTGCCAACCGACGTCGTCCTCATCCAGCGTAACGTATCGATCATTAGCGCGGCGCTCTATGACGCCGGTCTACCGATCCAGTTACTTGTGGAACCGGGCCGCATAAACGAGTTTAGTCCTAGCGGGTCCGCTCTGCGGACGTGGGCGTTCGAACCGAACACGCCGTTGGACGTTGCCGGAGAAATACCGGTTAACCTTGGCGGCGACAATGGCACGTTGCGCCCGGGAATTTACTTTCTGAGCGTCAACGCCCCGGAAGTAACCGAGGAGTTCCGCTGGTGGCAGAACCAACGGGATTTGATTGTGGTAGCCGACACGAATCTTGTCGTGAAGGAAACTTTCGACGGGGTGCACGTGTGGGCGACAGAACTTGCCACTGGCGAACCGGCGGCGGATCGCAGCCTTGCTCTGTATGACGCTCAGGGATCCCCACTCGGCCAGGCAGTGACCGATGGTGACGGACTGGCGACCTTTGCGTACATCCCGGCTCAAGATTTCTTGCAAGGCGTTGTGGTTGTCAGCGGGACGCCTGGCGAACGCGGTTTCGGCGTTAGTAGCAGCAGTTGGGATCAGGGCGTCGCGCCCTGGGCATTTGAACTGCCTGCCACAAGCAGTGATGAACAGCCCGAATTTGCCTATATCTACACAGACCGGCCGATCTACCGCCCTGGCGATACCGTTCATTATCGCGGCATTCTGCGCGACGCCAATTACGCCCGGTACAGCCTTCCTGCGCGCGAAGCCGTTCAAATACGTGTAGAGTTCGTCTCCTTCTTCGAGCCTGACAGCACCATTGAATACGAAACGACTGTTCAGGTTGGCGCAAACGGCGCGTTTAGCGGCGAATACCAAATTCCTGAGAACGCGCCGCTAGGAGACTACCGCATCTTCCTGGTTGATGAAGGCGTTATCGCCAACGCGACTCGCCAATTTAGCGTCGCCGAATATCGGGCTCCAGAATTCACGGTCACCGTAATCCCGGAACAGGATGAAGTTTTGCGCGGAGAATCCGTGGAGGTAGTCATTGAGGCGCGTTACTTCTTTGGCGCCCCGGCGACCGATTTGCCGGTTTCCTGGTCTTTGCGCGAGACGCCGTACTACCTCCCTTGGGATGGCCCTTACTACAGTTTCAGCGATGACGATAACTTCTACTTTCAGTACGTCGACCAGTTGGACTTCTTCGGGCGTTTCATTGGCGACGGCAACGGGCGAACCGACGAGAACGGCAGATTGGTGGTTACGCTTCCTGCTGATCTGTTGCAGGAGGCTGAGGATGGCAGCCGCGTCGTCACCCTGGAAGCAGCGATCCGCGATTTGAGCGAATTTCCGGTCAGCGCTCGTGGGCAGATCGTGTTCCACGCAGGAGAAAGCTACGTAGGCATTGCTCCTTCGAATTATCTCAATAGCGCCGGAAGCGACGCCACGGTCAACCTGATTACCGTCGATTGGGACGGCAACCCAATCGCCGGTGAGGACCTCGAGGTTATCTTCTACGAGCGCCGATACGAATTTGTACGCGCCAGCCAGCCTGGCGCAGGTCTGGGCCGCTGGGAAGCACAAGACACCGAGATTGAGCGCGTTCAAGTCACGACGAATGCGCAGGGCGAGGCACAGGCAGCGTTCGTGCCCGAGCAGGGCGGCACCTACCGTGCGCTGGTCTCTGTTTCCGATAGGGCCGGGAATGTCCATCGCAGCAGTACGCTTTTCTGGGTCAACGATGTCGATTTCGTTGGCTGGCGCGTCAATCCCGACGAGAAGCGCATGGATTTGACGCCCGACCAGCGCACTTATGACGTGGGCGACACCGCCCGCATTCTCGTCCAAAGCCCCTTCGAAGGTCCAATACTGGCCTGGCTAACCATCGAGCGCGGCACCCTGCTCGAGCAGCGCGTCATCACCCTACAAAGCAACAGCGAGGTTTTGGAAATCCCCATAACCGAAGCGCTAACACCGAATGTCTTCGTCAGTGTCGTGGCCATCCAGGGTCCTGACAGCGCGAGCCCTGCCGGCTCTGGAAGATTCTCCGACATTCGCCTGGGCGTCACGGAACTCGTGATTCCCCCTCTGCGCCTCACCCTGAACGTCGAACTGACACCACGTGGCGACGTGCTGGCGCCTGGCGAAACGATAACTTATGACATAAAGGTGACCAACTATGCCGGACAGCCCGTGCAGGCTGCATTATCGCTTGCGTTGGTCGACCTGGCAGTCCTTACCTTGAAGGAGGACAATGCGCCAGCAATCGTCGATGCCTTTTACGCGCGGCAGCCGTTTCGCAGTCGCCTTGGAAGCGGCTTATTCGTCAGCGGTGAAGGGCTGGAGGTCCGAATACCACGCGAACAGTTGGGATTGGGCGGCGGAGGCGGCGGTGGCGACGTAGCCGGGGAGGCTCCACGCGCCTTGCAAGAAGAAGATGGCGTGCGCCGTGATTTCCCCGACACAGCTTTTTGGCAGGCCGAGCTGCTCACCGACGAAAACGGCGAAGCTACCGTCGATATCCCTCTGCCCGACAACGTCACGACCTGGAGACTAAGCAGCAAGGCTGTGACGACGGATTCGCTGGTGGGCCAGACCAGCGTCGATATTGTCGCGACGTTGCCCTTGCTGATCCGTCCCGTCACGCCGCGCTTCCTGACGGTCAATGACCAGGTACAACTCGGCGCCATCGTCAACAATAATACCTCCGAACCGCTGGACGTAGCCGTCACCTTACAGGCCAACGGTGTAACGTTGGACGGCGATGCCACACAAAATGTGACCGTCGCTGCTAACAGGCAGCAACTGGTTCGCTGGCAGGTCAGCGTAGACGACGCCACGCACGCAGATCTCGCTTTCCGCGCCGAGGCCGGGGAGTTTAGCGATGCCACCCGGCCCACCTTCGGCGAAGGGCCAGACCAGCTTATTCCCATCTACCGTTATGACGCCGAAGATATTGTTGGCAGCTCTGGGGTTCTACAGGAGGCCGGACGGCAGGTGGAGGCGATCCTTGTGGCGCCAGGGGTTGACGCGCGCGAGGGTTCCGTGGAGGTCACTTTGAGTCCATCCCTGGCTGCCTCCATTACGCAAGCGCTGGAGGTGACCGAAGACGAGCTGGAAATCGAAAGCGCCTGCGCCCACGGGGTGGTCAACCAGTTTCTGCCCAATCTGGTCACGGTGCGCGCCTTGCGCGAGCTGGGCCTACAGCAACCAGAGCTTGAAAGCCGGCTTGACGTTCTTGTGCGCAGGGCAATCGATCGCCTCGCGATACTTCAAATGGGCGATGGCGGTTGGGGCTGGTGTTTCGCCGACGAATCAGATGAGTACCTGACGGGCTACGTGCTGCTTGCGATGGCAAAGGTGCAGGAGGCAGGTTACGACACTTCTGCCATCGAGATCGACTCAGCTCTGAGGCGGTTGACCATTCGCGACGCCCAGCAGATTACCGTCGCCGGTGAGGCCAACCGCCAGGCATTTTTCTTATACGTGCGCGCGGAGCTGCAGGAGGGCGCGATAGAGCAGCTCGACGCCTTGTTTGAAGCCCATCGTGACGTGCTCGATCCTTATGCGCAGGCTTACCTGGCCCTGGCCTACGAGGTCTTGGGCGCACATGACAATGAAAACCAGCAGACGCTGCTGGCCGATCTGAGCAATAACGCCATCCTCAGCGCCACTGGCGCGCACTGGGAAGACGCCGAGCGGGACTGGTTCAACCTGAGCAGCGACATTCGCGGTACTGCTGTTATTCTCGATGCACTGGCGCGCATCGAGCCCGAAAACGCCGTCGCGCCACAGGCCGTCCGCTGGCTGATGTCGGCGCGCACAGCAAACAATTGGCCCACACCGTTTGAAACCGCCTGGAGTATCCTGGCGCTCACTGACTGGATGGTCGCCAGCGGCGAGCTAAACGCCGATTATCGCTATAGCTTCAGTCTCAACGGGCGCGAAATGGAGTCAGGCAGCTTCGACGAGCAGAACCTAACAGAAGCAGTGCAGACCTCTGTGCCTATGCGCAACCTAATGCCTGAAGAGGCCAACTTCCTCATCTTTCAGCGCAGCGACGGCGACGGCCGACTGTATTACACCGCCCATCTCGATGCTTTTATCGATGCGGACTCTGTTGAAGCGGTAAGTCGCGGAATCACGGTGCGGCGGGTTTACTACGACGCCGATTGCGATCCTGAAGCAACCACCTGCGACCCTATCGACAGCGTGGAAGCGGGCCAGCGCGTGCGTGTCGAGCTGACGCTCGTGGCCCCCAACGACCTGACTTACCTGCGCCTGGAAGACGCCATTCCCGCCGGAGCAGAGGCAGTCGATCCGACTCTGCTTACCAGCGCCAGCGGCCTCGGCGGCGAGATTGAGCGCACCGATCAGGATTATCGCTTAGGTTACTGGGGCTGGTGGCACTTCGACCGTATCGAGTACCGCGACGAGAAAGTTGTCTTTTACAGCAACTTCCTGCCCGCAGGCACCTACCAGTACACTTATTACCTCGAGACGACGATTCCCGGCGAGTTTCAGGTGCGCCCGGCCATTGCCTACGAAGAGTTCTTTCCCGAGGTTTTCGGACGTAGCGACGGCGCCCGCTTTACCATCGAATAACATTTAGTGAGGAATTATGACCACTGTTGAAAAGCGGCGCATGACGGCCGAGGACCTTTATCAATTTCAACTCATTCTTGACCCACAAATCGCGCCGGACGGCAGGCACGTCGTCTATTGCCTGCAATGGGTGCAGCGAGACGAAGAGAAGAAGCATAGCAACCTCTGGGTTGTTCCGACAGATGGCGGCGAACCACGGCAGTTCACCTATGGCGAGCATAGCGATAGCGCTCCACGCTGGTCACCGGACGGCAAAACAATTGCCTTTCTGTCTAATCGCGAGGAGGAAAAACAATCGCAGATTTATATTCTGCCTTTCCATGGTGGTGAAGCGCGACAACTGACCGAACTCAAAGGCCAGATAGGCGCCGTTTCATGGTCGCCGCAGGGCGATAAATTGCTCCTCCAATTCCGCAAGAAGGATGCAGACGCCGTTGAACGTGAAAAGGACGAAGCCAAGAAAAAACTTGGAATAGTCGACCGCCGCATCACACGTGCCGACTTCAGAATGGATGGTACAGGTTACCTCCCCGAAGAACGCTGGCACGTCTGGACTGTCGACATCGCCAGCGCTGAAGTCACTCAGCTGACCGATGGACAATACGACGAGCAATCGCCACGCTGGTCACCCGACGGCAAGCAGATCGCATTTATCTCCAATCGCAGCGAGAGTCCGGACCTGACGCCGGAATTGGACGATATTTATATCATGCCCGCCGGTGGCGGCGAGCCCCGGCGGCTGCCTACTATCGAGGGCGGCAAAATGGGGGGGCGCTTCTCGCCGGATGGCGAGTTCATTTCGTTTGTCGGTCGTGAGGGGACGGGAAACTGGTGGCGGAACAACGAACTGTGGGTGGTGAGCGTCCATGGCGCCTCCCTGGCTCGCAGCCTTTCTGCCAGGCACGCGATCCACGTTTCGAACAGCACCATCGGCGACGTTGTCGATCGTCCCCTGACCGCACCTATCTGGTCTCCCACCGGCGATTGCATCTATTTTCAGGTGTCGCATCACGGCATGACGACGCTGAAATGGATCGATCTTCAGGGAAATCTGCACGGCGCCTTAGACGGCGATGGCGTATACAGCAACATAAGCCTGAGCAGCGATGGACAGACCCTCGCTTATATCTGGAGCAATTTTGGCGACCCGGGCCAGATTTGGTGCAGCGACGCCAACGGCAACCGACGACAACAGCTCACCCGCGTGAACCGCGAATGGCTGGACGAAATCGAACTTGGAGAGGTACAGACAGTCTGGATCAAAGGTCCTGACGGCAATGATCTGCATGGCTGGATTATTACGCCGCCCGGCTTTGACCCTTCGATTCAATACCCTTCCATCCTAGAGATCCATGGCGGCCCTTGGTTGCAGTACGGCGAAATCTTCATGCACGAGTTTTACGTGCTGGCCGCCCAGGACTACGTCGTTCACTGTTGTAATCCGCGTGGCGGTCATGGTTACGGCGAGGAACATGGAAGGGCCATCGAGCAGCGCTGGGGAGATCGCGACTACGCCGACATGATAGCCTGGACCGATTACGTTGCCTCACAGCCTTTCGTCGACGAAGAACGGATGGGTGTTACGGGCGGCAGTTATGGCGGCTATCTAACACTCTGGATCATCGGACACACCCAGCGTTTTGCGGCGGCGGTGGCCCAGCGCGTGGTCAGCAACTTGCTTAGTTTCTGGGGCTCTTCGGACGTGGGCTTACAATTTGAAGGGCCGTGGGCCGGAGGTTGCCCACCCTGGCAATCGCTGGACGCGTATTGGCAACAATCACCTATGAAGTACATCGCCAATGCCACAACGCCGACCCTGCTCATGCACAGCGAGCAGGATATGCGCTGCCACCCCGAGCAGGGTATTCAAGCATTTTTGGCCCTCAAACGACAGGGGGTAGATACGGAGCTAATCCTCTTCCCGGAAGAGTCGCACGGACTTTCTCGCGGGGGTCGCACCGATCGCCGTGTAGCTCGTCTGCAACATATGCTGCGTTGGTTTGAAAAGTATCTGTAAATGTGGTTCATAGCGTAGGTTACCAGCTTGAGTCCGGCGCGAGCCGGCGGGATACGCTACGGACTAGAAAAGAAAAGCGCTGGGACAGAGGTCGTTTACCGTGCAATCCGCGCATTTAGGGTTTCGCGCGCGGCAAACGCGACGCCCGTGAAAAATCAGCAGGTGCGAAATTTCAATCCAGAAGTCGCGAGGCAGAAGGGCCATTAAATCTCGCTCAATCTTCTCTGGGGTGTTTTCCTCGCTCAGACCCAGCCGCTGCGAGAGACGTTTAACGTGAGTATCGACCACAACCCCTTCGGCCACACCGTAAATTTCCCCCAGGACCACGTTAGCCGTCTTCCGCGCCACGCCGGTCAGGGCCAACAACTGCTCCAGGTCCCCAGGTACACTACCGTCATGTTCCTGCAACAAGCGCCGGCTGGTTTCCTGTATGAAGCGCGCTTTCTGGCGATAAAAACCGGTAGAACGAATCGTCTCTTCAAGTTCCTCTCTATCGGCGCTAGCCAGCGCTTCTGCACCTGGAAAGCGCGCAAAGAGGACCGGCGTCACCTTGTTAACGCGCTCGTCGGTGCATTGAGCAGAAAGAATTGTCGCTACCAACAACTGCAAGGGAGTATCGTAGTCGAGGGCGCACCGTGCGTCGGGATGCGTCAGGCGCAAGCGCCGGACGATCTCGGACCAGCGCTCCTCAGCTGGCGAATCAGGGGTCAGAGGATGCCGCTTCTGTTCGAATTGTGACATAAATGATAATATTACAGTTGATCAGTGATTGTGCCATTACCCAGGAGGAGAACATGAACCGTTCAAGAAAACGCCGTTTTTCCCTTTTGTTGCTCCTTACGTTATTGGCCATGCTGCCAGCCATCCTGGCCGCCTGCTCGATGCTTAATCCGCAGGAGGACGGCACCCAGACGCCGCCCACAGCAACTTCCGATGTGGATCCAGGGACTGTTACCGGGGAGGCCAACGTAGAATCAATCGAGATTTTGCTCCTGGAATCTTTCCCGATCCAGGTCAACGTCATCGCCAGCGGGGTCCTGCCAGACGGATGTACCAGTCTGACCGATCCCACGCCACGGCGGGAAGGGAATACATTTGTCGTCAATCTGGCCACGTCGCGCGTCGAAGAGGAGGTCTGCACCCAGGCCACAGTTCCGTTTGACAAGGTGATTCCTCTTGAAGTAGAAGGTCTTTCGGCCGGCACCTACACCGTAGCAGTAAATGGATTGACTGATACGTTCACCCTGGAAGCAGATAACGTCGCCGGTGAAGAAGAGCCAGAAGCGACACCAGAGACATCAGAGACGCCAGAGGCGCCGCCGGCTGGCGCTGAAACGGGAAGCATCAGCGGCCGTGTCTGGCACGATCTCTGCGCGGTTGCAGGGGGCGAAGCCGGCGCGCCGGCCGTGCCTTCCGAAGGCTGTGTCGCGCTTGAAGATGGCGTATATCAGGCCAACGGGGTGCGGGAGGAAGAAGAACCGGGAATCGAAGGCGTCGCCGTCACGCTGGGCGAAGGCGCCTGTCCGGCCGATGGTCTGGCGGACGCCACGACCGGCGGCAACGGCATCTATACTATCGACAATCTTGAACCGGGCACTTACTGTGTCACCGTAGACGCCCTGGCTGAAGGCAACGAGACCATTCTAGTCCCGGGAGATTGGACGGCGCCTGAAACCGGCGATACCTCGGGGGTGGCAACTGCTACCGTCGAAGTCAGCGCCGGAACGCTTAGCGAGGACATTGACTTTGGTTGGGACTACCAGTTCTTGCCCGAACCGGAAGGAGAGGATGGAGAGCCTACCACCGAACAAGACTGTACTGACCTGGCCGAGATTGTGGCGGATGTGACTGTGTAGGATAATGAGATTATGCCGCCCACTTTCGAATTTACCAAGACGTGGCGACTCGAAAATAGCGGCTCTTGTACGTGGACCACGGGTTACTCGCTCGTATTTGTCTCCGGCGACCAGCTGGGCGCACCGGACCAGGTTCCCTTACCCACAGAGGTGCCGCCCGAGAGCACCGTCGATCTCACCCTACAAATGACTGCGCCCGACGTCGACGGCACTTATCGCAGTGAATGGATGCTCGAGAATGAGCAGGGTACTCAATTTGGCATTCCCGGGCCCTTCTGGACGCAGATCCAGGTTACGGCGGCAATCCCCGAAAACGCCGCCCACATTACCGGCCTCGTCTGGTCAGACCTCTGTAGCCCGCCCGGTGCGGAGGCCCAAGATACACCACAAGGCTGTGTCGCTCTCGCAGATGGCGTGGTTATCGCCGACGGAATCTATGACGTGGGTGAGCCACGTGTGCAGGGGGTGACCGTTAGCCTAGCCGAGGGCGCCTGCCCGGCTACGACAGCAGTGGCAACCTCCACGACGACCTCCGATGGACGCTATCGTTTCACCGGGTTGGACGCCGGCACCTACTGTGTGTTCGTCGATCCCGGGTCCAGTAACAACGCGGGAGTTCTTATGCCCGGCGCGTGGTCATGGCCCGAGGACCTGCAAGGCACACAAGATATCGCGGCATACACGATTGAGCTTGAACCACTGCTGTCCGCCACCGATGCCTATTTCGGCTGGGACTTCCAGCTTGAGTAGATTGTACGTCAGGCGCCCGGTACTTCCATAGTGCCGGGCACCTGCGTGCTGGTCATCCTTGGTAAGCCCGTTCCAGGCGCAAGGCAAGGCGCTCCCAGGAAAAATGCTCCTGAACATGCAGTTGCGCCGCGCGCCCCATCCTCTGGCGCAACTGTATATCCTCAAGAAGGCATAGCAGGTCCGCCGCCAGCCCCTCATCATCGCTGCTCTCGCGCAACAGTCCGGTTTGCCGGTGAACGACGTATTCAGGCACCTGTCCCACAGCCTCGGCGACGACGGGAAGGCCCACGGACAGCATATCAGCTAGTTTCACAGGACATTTGGTGCGGTTGAGCAGAGTGTCGTCGATCAGGTAGAGACCTACATCGGCGGCCCCCAGCAGCGCAGGCAGTTCCGCCTCGGCAACCCAACCGACGTCTGTGAATGCCGACAGCAGGCCGGCCGCCTGCAACTGGCTGCGAAAAATGGCCGCATCGTCCGCAAAGAGACCCGCTCCAATCGAAAGTACGGCAAGATTTGGCATTTCAGACCGAACCTGTGCCAGTACGTTCACAAGCCGCTCAGTGTTGAACTCAAAGAGACGGCTGTAAAGCAGCACGACAGGACGATCGGTCAGCGACAGTTCGGCTCTCTTTTTTGCGGAATTTGCCGCGCTGCCGTCGATGCCAGGCCCGTTTGGGAGGTAAACTACGTTTTGCGCGTTGACACGATGGGCCCAGGCCAGCGTCTGTAACGCCCGGCTGGCGACAGTCAGCGCGTGACAATGGCGCATGCCCCAACGCTCCTGCCAGGCAAAGAATCGCTTTTGTAGCGTCGTGTACGACTCCAGTTCGTTCCAGCCGCCCCAACCTTCCCAGTCATCGCTGTCTACGAGCAATCGCAGACGGCGGCGATGGAACTGCCACAACCACCATGCCGCCAACCCGCTGTAGGCCTTCGGCTTGAAACAGTGCACGACGTCGGGTTTATAGGCGAGCGTTTCGCCGATTAGGCGCCGTGCAATGCGCGCGTAGCCACCTTGTAACGGCGTGTAACGAATGGGCACGCCGTCTTCTAACCAGGAGGTATTAGCCTTATCCGGCGTGTGCCAGGGCGGCATGAACAACTGCACTTCGAAGCCGCGTTGTACCAGCGCTCGCGCCAGGCGAAAGGCGCGAGCGCGCATCGTCTTTTTGGGATGAAAGCCAAACGGGCCAACCATCGCAACACGCATGGCAGCTTTGTATCATGGTTATAGAATTGTGACGAGTAGCACATGGTCAAGATGATCAAGGTGATCATGATCATTGCTTTTCCGCAAGCGCCTCGTTTTTCTGCCTATCGCTGCCGATTTGATATAATCAGATCGTGAACACCAACGTAAAGAGGTGACAAATGACAACATCGCTTGACCGTTTTGGCGCCCGCGTGCGGCTGCCGGGCAACCAGGATACGTACTACTACCGCCTGCAAACCCTTGCCGACCAGGGAATCGGGCACATAGACCGCCTTCCCTTCTCCATTAAAATCCTCCTTGAAACCCTCCTACGGAACGTCGACGACTATCTAGTTCACCCCGAAGACATCACCGGTCTCGCCGCCTGGAACGCCAAAAAGCCTGCAGATGACGACATTGCATTCATGCCTGCACGCGTGATCTTGCAGGATTTCACCGGCGTGCCGGCTGTCGTCGATCTGGCCGCGATGCGTTCAGCGATGGCTCGTCTAGGCGGCGATCCCAGTAAGATCAATCCCCAAGTGCCTGTGGACCTGGTTATCGACCACTCGGTGCAGGTCGATACTTTTGGTATGTCGGCGGCCTTATTCATCAATGCCGAGCGAGAGTTTGAGCGGAACCGCGAGCGCTACGAATTTTTGAAGTGGGGCAAGGAGGCGTTCGAAAATTTTAAGGTCGTTCCACCGGCTTCAGGCATTGTACACCAGGTAAACCTCGAGTATCTCGCCCAGGTTGTGATGAGTCGCGAGGAAAGTGACGGATCGCTAGTCGCCTTTCCTGACAGTCTAGTCGGCACCGATTCGCATACGACGATGATTAACGGCCTTGGGGTGCTGGGCTGGGGCGTTGGCGGCATAGAAGCCGAAGCCGTCATGTTGGGTCAGCCGATCTATATGTTGACTCCGGAGGTCGTCGGTTTCAAGTTGACCGGTTCTTTGCCCGAAGGCGCCACGGCAACCGATCTTGTGCTGATCGTTACGCAAATGTTGCGCAGCCATGGCGTCGTCGGTAAGTTTGTCGAATTCTTCGGCCCCGGCGTGCGCCGCATCAGCCTCCCTGACCGCGCGACGATTGGCAATATGTCGCCGGAGTACGGTGCAACGATGGGTTTCTTCCCTGTGGACGAAGAAACCCTGGCCTACTTGCGGCGCACCGGCCGGCCTGAAAAGCTGGTGAAACTGGTGGACACCTACAGCAAGGCCCAGGGCCTCTTCTACGAGCCGAACACACCAGATCCCGATTTCACTGAAATCCTGGAGTTGGACCTGGGCAGCGTGCAACCCAGTGTGGCAGGACCCCTTCGCCCACAGGATCGCGTTCCGCTGGCGCAAATGAAGCCGTCCTTTCACCAGGTCTTGCAAGCGCCCGTCTCCGAACGTGGTTTTTCATTGAAAGGACGGGAGTTGAAGCGTACCGCCGTCGTCTCGAACGGGCAGGACGTGACAATTGGCCACGGCGCCGTGGTCATTGCGGCCATCACAAGCTGCACGAACACGTCCAACCCCAGTGTCATGCTGGGCGCAGGACTGCTGGCGAAAAAAGCTGTGGAGCACGGTCTACAGGTCAAGCCGTATGTAAAGACCAGTCTCGCTCCAGGTTCCAAGGTCGTGACCAACTACCTGGAACGGTCGGGGCTTTTACCCTATCTCGAGGCTCTCGGCTTCCACATTGTGGGCTACGGCTGTACGACGTGCATAGGTAATTCCGGACCGCTGCCGGAGCAGGTCGCCAAAGCGATTCAAGACGGCGATCTGGTTGCGACGGCGGTGCTCAGTGGCAACCGTAATTTTGCAGGGCGCATTCACCCGCACGTACGTGCCAACTACCTGGCCTCGCCCCCTCTCGTGCTGGCTTATGCCCTTGCCGGTACAACTAATATCGACCTATTCGAGGAACCTCTGGGTCGGGACAAGGAAGGCAATCCTGTCTATCTGCGCGACATCTGGCCGAGCAATGCCGAGATTGAAGAAGTCGTTAGCCAGTCAATCACGCCGGAGATGTTTAACAAGGAGTACGGCGAAATATACACCGCCAATGAGACCTGGAACGAGATTCCCACGCGAGGCGGAGAACTTTATGAGTGGGATCCTGACTCGACCTATATTCAGGAACCGCCGTTCTTCATAGAGTTGACCAGGGATGTTGCGCCGATTGGCAACATTGTCGGGGCTCGCGTCCTGGTCAAGGTGGGCGACTCTACGACGACTGACCACATCTCACCCGCGGGTGCCATCGCCAAAGAAAGTCCTGCCGGGCAGTATCTTATCGAGCAAGGGGTAAAGCTGCGGGAGTTCAATTCTTATGGATCGCGACGCGGCAATGATCGGGTAATGACGCGCGGCACCTTTGCCAATATCCGTCTGCGCAATGAAATGGCGCCGGGAACCGAAGGGGGGTGGACCACTTACCTGCCGGACGGCGAAGTGATGACCATCTACGACGCTGCGCTAAAGTATAACGAGGACGGCACGCCGCTGCTGGTTATCGCCGGCCAAGATTACGGTATGGGAAGCTCGCGTGACTGGGCCGCTAAAGGGACGCTGCTACTGGGCGTTAAAATAGTCATTGCCGAGAGTTACGAGCGCATCCACCGCAGTAATTTGATAGGCATGGGTGTACTTCCGTTGCAGTTTCAGGCAGGCCACAGCGCAGCCTCTCTAGGGCTGGACGGCAGTGAAGTATACAGCACTCTAGACCTGGACGACCATCTGCGCCCAGGACAGGAGGTAAGGATCAAGGCTGAGAAAGTGGACGGTAGCGAGGTTAACTTCAAGACCATCTGCCGCTGCGACACACCCGTGGAAATCGAGTATTACCGCAATGGCGGCATTCTGCACACTGTATTGCTCAATTTCCTCAAAAAGGAAGGGGTGGGAGCATAGAGGAATTTTTTATAGCATGAAGGTGAGGACCACGTAGACCAGAACTAAAAATATGGCGGCCGCTACCAACAGTAACAGTCCCACCAGCCAACCGCGGCCGGACGGTGTGTCGACTTCGGAGCTGCCCTCACTTGCCATCGCCCTGGCAAGCCTCGCCGCCTTCTCTGACGCAGCAGCATCTTCCGCTTCAGACGGCTGCCAGGCGCTGCGCAAGGCTTCCTCTTCCTCGGTCAGCCAGTCCTCTGCGGCTTCTTCCTGAAGCCAGGAGGGTAGTTCTCCCTCATCTTCGTCTTCCGCAACCACGGGCGGTGGGGTCTCGAACACGGTTTCATCAGCCGGCATCCAGGGTGGAAGCGTATCGCCGTCTGCCTGGGCTTCGTAGTCGATGGAATCATCAAGAGTCGTCCAGCCAGATTCTGGCGTCGATTCTGCCGAGGGCTCAGTTAGTTCCTTTTCTGCCGTAGGGAATTCATCCTCAAAGTCAAATGGTTCGAATTCGGGTTCCGGCGCAAGGTCCTCCGCGACGATGGCTTCTGAGACGTCCTCTGAGAGATCATTCTCCTGCACACCGGCGTCCGACATTTCTGCCACGCGTGGGGCGGGCGCCTGCTCAAGCGTTGACAAGGCCTGTCGGGCATAGGCGTGATCGGGGTCGATGTCTAGAACTTTGCGTAGGAACGCTGCCTTCTGCACGTCGGAGGTCGCCAGTTTACTGAGCAAAATCCAGGCCGGTACATTATCGGGATCATGGCGCAAAAACTCAGCCAGAATCATTCTGGCTTTCTCTTCGTCGCCCGACTTAGCCGCTACCAGTGCATCCCGCAGTTGTTCATTCATGACCGCTTCCCTCACTCATGGCTGGCTTAAATTGCAGTCATTTTAACATAAGTTGCGTGAGTTACCATTTGCCACACGATCTCACACTGCCTTAAACTGCTCAAACGGCTGCCGGCAGTCGTCACAATAGTAAATTGCACGGCACAGTGTAGAACCAAATGTATTCTTTACCATCGTATTTTCGGAGTCGCAATACGGGCAGGCAACCGGCTCGTAAAAGGTAACAGGCACGTTTCCGCCGTGCTTCAACGGGGGCGCCAGGCCAAACCCCTTTAGTTTGTGTCGCGCCGATTCTGTAATCCAGTCGCTACTCCAGGGTGGGTACAGGATCGTATCTACGATCACGGACGCGACGCCCAGCGCCCGGACCCGCGCTGCTATCTGCTCACGCATCACGTGTAACGCGGGACAGCCGGAAAAAGTGGGCGTAATAGTGACCTGTACCGTGGTGCCAACGACGTTCACATCGCGCACAATACCCATCTCAACCACGGACACCACAGGTATCTCCGGATCTTTAACATCTTCCAGAGCCTGCCAGATCGCCTGATTAGATACCTCACCGGTTTGCTCATTCATTTCTATCACCAGGACGCTTCAGGGTCCGTCCGCGCAACTTGCTGCAATTCGGCGACGAGCCCCAGCAAATGTTCGGTGTGCACGTCGCGCCCCGCGGGTTGGTCCTTCATTTGCTCGTCTACTTGCAAGTCACAAGTTTGAAGAAACGGAATGACTATTTCGCGCCAGCGCCGCGCCTGCTCCTCCGGCGCGGGCGAAATTGTAGCATGCACCAGTCGTTCTTCTTCAGTTAGCGGAGCAAAGAGCTGCCCAGAATGTGGCCAAAGCTGATCCAGCGCCGCATGCATGCGGCGCCGACTTTCGTCGGTGCCGAGACCCAGCCGCCGTACCCAGGCTTGCGTGTGGCGCAGGTGATAAATTTCTTCACGACGCGCCTTTTCCGCGGCGTCTGCCAGGGGCCGGAAGCTGCTACCGGCCAGCGCCTCCAGGGTTACCATCTCGTAACTGTCAAACAGGTATTGGCGCAACATACTGAAGGCCCAGTCGCCATTTGGCAGCTCCAACATGCGCGCGTTGCGAAACGCATCCGCGTCGCGGAAGAAGACCAACTGGTCTGGATCTGATCCATCGAGCGCCTGCAGGAGGCCGTACCACAAACCTGCATGGCCCAGTTCATCCTGTGCAATGTTGGCGAAAGCAATATCTTCTTCCAGTATCGGCGCGTGCCCGCACCACTCCGAATTGCGGTGGGCTAAAATTAGTTCATCGTCGCCCATCGCCAGCAACTTCTCGGTCATCGCCTGCTGTATGTCCGGCTCCAAAGTCGTCGGTCCATTCACGGATAGCTCAGGCATCGCGATCTTGTGCCTCCAGCTCGCGCATCATCGTCTGCGTGTGATACTCTGTGGGCATACGATAGCTTTTGTCGTGCGCCGGCTCAAACATGCTGCTCACATCTTCGTCGCGGGAAGAAAGAACCGCATTCGCCGGCACAATCCACCAGACGAAAGCCGGCCGATCCTCCGCGAATTGTTCAAGCGCCAGGCGTAGCGCTGATTGGGGAGACGCCGCCTGAACGTCGCCCCACTGTGTGACAAAGTTCATAGAGCGCCGCTGTGAAGTCTTGCGGAATATGTAGTAACGCCTTTCGTCGCCAACCGCCGTTAAGTCCGGCGCCTCATCAGGCGCGTCAGCCTGTTCCTGACCATCCGCGAGTTGTTCAGCAGTGCGACTCAAGATTTCCGTGGCAGGCACGACCCAGAGGCGATGCGTGTGCGGCCGGCGGACAAAGACGTCTCGCGCATTCTGCAGGGCGATTTCAGGATCCGGTGCATGCACGGCGCCCACATTGGCGAAAGGAGCCCCTTCACGCACCTGCTGAAATACCTCAAAGCGAGGCCACTGAGTATCAACAGGTGCAAGCGTGTTTACAGACATTATTGTGTGCCTTTTTGCCGGGCAGCATAGGCGGCAACGGCCTCACGCACCCAGAGACCGTTCTCATGCGCGGCGCGCCTTGCTGCCAGACGTTCTTTGTTACACGGCCCGTTTCCACGCACAACGCGCCAGAATTCGTCCCAATCAATCGCGCCGTAGATCCAGTTGCCGCTGTCTTCGTCAAAATAGAGGTCAGGATCGGGCAGCACAATATCGAGCGCCTGAATCTCTGGAACCATTTCGTCGACAAATTCCTGGCGCAATTCGTCGTTGCTCTTGGTCTTGACACCCCAGCGTAGAAGCACCTCGCTATTTGTGGATTTTTCGTCGGGCAGACCAAACATCATAAGGGTAGGCCACCACCAGCGATTGATCGCGTCCTGCAACATTTCGCGCTGCCTTGCGGTTCCTTGCGAATAGCGGATGCACATCTCCTTGCCTTGCTTCATATGGAAGCCTTCTTCGGCGCAAATGCGCACCATGGCGCGCGAATAAGGTCCAAAAGAGCATTGGGCCAGCATCGTCTGATTTTTGATAGCGGCCCCATCGACCAGCCAGCCAATGACGGCGTTGTCGGCCCACGTAAGGGCTGGGTAGTTGAACACGCTGGCATACTTGGCTTTGCCGCTCAGCAGCGCGTCCAGCATCTCTTCGCGCGTGGCGCCCAATGTCTCCGCCGCGTGATACAGATACTGACCGTGTCCCGCTTCGTCCTGTACCTTGGACAGGAGGACCATCTTGCGTCGCAGGTTGGGAGCGCGGGTAATCCACGCGCCTTCCGGCAGCATGCCCACAATTTCACTATGCGCATGTTGCGAAATCATACGAATTAGCTGCGACCGGTACTCCTCTGGCATCCAATCGCCGGGCTCGATCTTTTCGCCGCGCGCAATACGTGCTTCAAAGGCTTGCAATTTCTGTTTAAATGCTAAGCTATTCTGCTCCATGATTACTCCGTCATCTGCTCGTTAAGGCTTATTTTGAGTATAGCATAGCGAATAACTATAAAAAACGAATAATCATTGGCTGCTGACCGTTTGGAGC
>JAICPS010000272.1 GCA_025929715.1 Anaerolineae bacterium
GAGGCCCACGCCGAGCATGCCGAGGTTGAGCTATCATTTGCCGAGAGGCTGCGCAACAATCGCCTTGGAATTTGGCTCTTTTGTTTTTCCGAAGTCTTTCTCTTCGGCGGCCTTTTGATGGCGCGATTTTATCTGTGGATCGATCCCTCATCAGGCGTCATCGTGCGGCCGGATCTAAACCAGACGTTGGGTCTGATTACGACCAGCGTGCTGCTGGTCAGCAGCCTCTTCATGGTATTGGCCGAGACGTCTATCGCACACGGCGATCGTAAGGGCATGTTGCGCAACCTGATGATTACGGGTGTGCTGGGCGTCGTCTTTCTGATCGGCGTTGTGGGATTGGAATGGGGCGGTGAGATTCACCCCGGCGACGGCGCATTTGGTGCCATTTTTTACGGTATGACCAGCCTCCATGCCCTGCACGTGCTCAGTGGCGTCTTTCTGATCTTTGTTATCTGGTGGAACGGTCGCAAAGGAAAATTCAGCGCCGACGACCATTGGGGCGTAGAAGCTACGGCCATTTACTGGCATTTCGTTGACGTGGTCTGGGTCTTTTTCTATCCGGCGTTGTATTTGATTGGACAGGCGGTGCACATAGGTTAAATGGATCCAGTTATCCGCGCCATCCTCTTGTCCTGGGAATGGCGCATCGAAGTTCTCATACCGCTCGTCGTGGCCGGTGTCGTCTTTTTTGTGGGATGGCGCCGGTTGCGTCTTAAGGGTCGGCGCCCGCACGGACTGGCCAACGGCTGGCGCCTGGTCTCGTACTGGGTAGGCCTACTGCTCATTGGCCTGGCGCTCCTTTCGCCCATCGACGTCCTTGCCGGCCAGTTGTTTTTCATGCACATGATCCAGCATTTGCTGCTGGTCATGATTGTGCCTCCACTGCTCATGCTGGCTAATCCTATGCCCTTTCTACTGTGGGGCCTGCCTGACGCCGTGCGCCACAAAGCGGGCGCGGCGCTCTCGAATGTTTTGCACCGTAAATCGTCCACGCGCAAGACGCTGCGCACAATCACCTCGCCGGGCGTCGCCTGGATAATCTTCGTCTTTGTGATCATCGGCTGGCACGATCCTAACCTCTACAATGCCGCGCTGCGCAATGCGGTGGTGCACGATCTGGAGCACCTCACTTTCTTCGGGGCCGCGATGCTCTACTGGTGGCACGTGGTGGGCGCCGGGCCGCGCATCCATAAGCGCTTTTCGCGCACGGCTCAGGTGATGTATGTGATCGCCGCCATTCCACCAAACATGCTCACAGGCATCGCCATTGCTTTTGCAGGGCAGGTTATTTATTCTCACTATCTCAGCATGCCCCGCCTCTGGGGCATAGACGCCATTGACGACCAGACGCTAGCAGGTGTGATCATGTGGGTGCCGGGCAGCATGATGTATATCGTCGTCGTGCTCATACTGACGGCGCGCTGGCTGGAAGGCGAGGAGCGCAAGCCACCGCTGCCCGCGTCGAAATGGGCAACCGACGAACGCATGGCCGCGCCTGGCCTGAAGCGGCGATGAAACGCCTCATGCTCCTTCTGCTCCTCATCACAGCCCTCCCCGCCAGCGCCAGCGCCCACGGCGGCGGTGCGCCACAGATGGTGAATGAAAGCGCCGGGCCGTATTGGGTTTCGGTATGGACCTCGCCCGAGCCGGCGCGTGAGGGACCGTTACACGTTTCGCTCGCGATTGCACAGCCGGGACAGGGCCAGGAGCAGCAGGCGGGACCGCCGGTATTAGGCGCAAGCGTACAGGTGACGTTGACCCCCCGTTCAGGAGGCTTTGCCGCCATCAACGCGCCGGCCACCAATGAGCAATCGGCCAATAAGCTCTTCTATGAAGCAGACCTCAGCATTCCCTCTGCCGGCGATTGGACGGTGGAGATTGACGTAGACGGAGCCGAGGGGAGCGGTCAGGCTCGCTTTAACCTGGCAGTGCGGCCGGCGCAGTCGTCTAATGGGCTTCTGCTCGGTGGGCTCGCTTTCGTGCTCCTGGCCGGCTTCTTTCTCTTTTATGCCCTGCGCAGTCGTCATGATTAATTCTACGCTTCGCCAGCTTTTCAGTCGCCGCTGGTGGTGGGTGACGCTGCTGGTGCTCTTGGGTATTGCGGTAATGATCTGGCTCAGCAGCTGGCAACTGGATCGCCTGCAGCAGCGCCGCGCGGCCAACGAGGTATTGCGCCGGCAGCATTCAGCCCAACCTTTGTCAATAAACGACGTCGACCTCCAGACGACAGACCTGACGGCAATGGCCGGCCGCAAGGCGACGGCAACGGGCGTTTTCGACTTTTCTGAACAGGTATTGCTCAAAGTACAGAATTTTCGTGGTTCGGCCGGAGCACATCTGGTCGCGCCGCTGCGGCTGGAAGGGAGAGACGTCGCCATACTGGTCGATCGCGGTTGGATTCCGGAGGCCGAGGCGGAAGCCTCATCCTGGTCGCAGTTCGACGAAACCGGCAGCGTGACGGTAAGCGGCGTAATAGGCCTAACCGAGACGGGGCGGGGCGTCGAGCCACCGGCTCAGGCGCAGCGGGAATGGTTCCGCGTGGACGTAGAGGCCATCGAGCGCCAGCTACCTTATGAACTATTGCCCGTCTACATACTGCAAACGCCGGCGGCCGGGCCGGGGACCCAGGGCAACCAATCGCTGCCTTACCGGGAAGAGCCACAAATCGATCTTTCCGAGGGTCCTCATCTCAGTTATGCTATTCAATGGGCCGTTTTTGCCGTGATGCTTGGCGTTGGCTACGTTTATTTCGTTCGCCGCCAGAATTCGCCTGAAAGCGAGCCTAGAGTGGACGCACCGTCACCAAAATGACACCTTTTTGTCGTTTTAGATTAAGATAAGCTGAACGTTCACCATCGCTTGTCCTCCTATCGGGCAAAAAGCGACCGGCATGCGTTGTTGGGGCCCGTGGGCTAATCTATAATTGCTTAATTGAAGGAAAATAACACGCGTAGCTGGCATAGATTGAGGGAACGGGAAGATGTTCGAGCGCATCAAGCTTGAGGAAGGTTGGACGACGCTATTATTGGTCTGGTCACTGATCGCCGTGACCGGAATGGCGATTATTACGGCCGAACTGACCGACGAAGGGCTGGGAGTCCTGATGGTGGTGGGCACTGGCGGCATCGTCGCCGGATTACTTTTGGCGAAAAGCAACTTTTCAGCGCGGTGGGCGCACGCATTCTCCGTCGTATATGGGTTGGCGTTACTCGCGTACACAGTAGGCGGGCTTTTGCCCGGCGATCTACCCTGGCGTCTGCGCATTATCGACCTGGTCCAGCGCCAGCTAGCATGGATGAGCATCGCGTTCGGAACCGGCAGCGGCCGCGACAACATCATATTTATCATACAGACTGCTGCTATTTTCTGGGTACTTGGTTACACGGCATCCTGGTACACGTTCCGCGAACCACGTGTGTGGCGGGTTGTTCTGCCCACCGGGTTGGTGCTCCTGAGCGTCGTCTATTTCTATCTAGGTCCCAAACCGTTAGTTGTTTTCCTCGGCATCTACGCACTTCTGTCGCTTCTCTACATTGCGCGCACGCACCTCAATGATCGCGAAAAGCAATGGCGTACAGGTTCTGTGCGCTACGAAGGGGATATTCGCTTTGACTTCCTGCGCGCCAGCTTTGTCGTCGGCGCCCTCGTATTATTGCTGGCGGGCAATCTGCCGGCGTTGGGCGCCAGCGCCGAAGTATCGAGCGCTTTTTCCGAAGTGAACCAGCCGTGGCGCCGCTTTCAGGATAATTGGACGCGGCTCTTTTCGTCTTTGCGCTCCTACGGTACGGGCACCAACGATGCCTATGCCGATACCATGTTTCTGGGCGGGCCGCGCAGCGTGGGCAATAGTCTCATCATGGACATCCATGTGCCATTCCGCCTGCCCTACGTTTACTGGCATGGCGTCGCCCTCGATACCTATGATGGGGATGGTGGCTGGAGCAATAACTCCGACGAGACACTCACCCACTTCCCGGAGGATGGCGAGATCGAAATGCCGCCCTTCACGACGCGCCAGGTCGTCACGCAGACCGTCGTTAATTACATTTCTAATGCCGGAACCCTTTATGGCGCGCCGGACATTTTCTTTTCCGACCGCCAGCTTCTGGTGGACGTTGCGCGCGAGCAAGAAGATACCGTCAGCGTCAACTGGATACGCTCGCGCTTCGTCTTGCGCCCGGGTGACACGTATCAACTCATGTCTGCGATCAGTACGGCGGACAAAATGAGCCTGCGCGACGCGGGCGACGATTATGCGGACTGGGTGCTCGAAGACTACCTGCAGTTGCCCGACAATATCACACCGGAGACGATAGCCTTAGCCGAGCGATTGACCGCCCCTCACGACAACGCTTTCGACAAAGCGATTGCCGTGCGTGACTATTTGCGCAATGAGATTACCTATAACGATCAGATCCAGGCGCCTCCTGACGATGTCGAGCCGGTGCACCATACACTTTTTGTTACCAAAGAGGCTTATTGTACTTATTATGCCTCGGCGATGGTGATTATGCTGCGCTCACAAGGCGTCCCGGCGCGCATCGTCAACGGATACGCACAGGGTGAGTGGGTAGAAGAGGCCAGCCTGTTCAGAGTGCGCGCCAGCAACGCGCATACCTGGGTGGAAGTTTTCTTCCCACGTTTTGGTTGGATTCAGTTCGAGCCGACGGCGTCGATACCGGCTGTCGAACGCCCCGACGAGCCTATCGGGGGCAACGCAGGCGATGCCTTCGGAGCTGATAACCCGCTGGAAGCGCTGACAAACAACAATCCGTTCTTATTGGACGATGGACAACTGTTGGACCCGGCCGGCCGGGACGAGCGATTGGAGGAGCTGCTGCTGGCCGAAGAGCAAGCGCTGGCTGTAGAACAGCGCAACGAGCGAATCGTTAGCGCCGTAGGCGGCGGTATGCTGCTGTTGCTGGCCGCCGGTCTGGTGACTTTCGCCAATCAGGCAAACAAGAAAGTTGAGTCCGACATCGAGAAAAGTTACGGTCGTTTATCTAGTTGGGCGCACTGGCTGAATATGGGCTTCCGCGCTGTTGACACCCCTTATGAACGCGCCGACCGCCTTTCGCACGCCATCCCAAATGGACGAACTCCCATTCGCAGCCTCACCCACCAGTACGTACTGCGCCGCTTTAGCCCGGAACATCGCGGCGATGATACTTTCGATCCTAAGTCGGAATGGAATGTGTTGCGTCCTTTGTTATTGCGCGAGACGATCCGCCAGCAATGGCAGCGCCTTCGCCGCGTGCGCCTGCGCGATCTGCGCCCGCGCCGCGGATAAAACTAGACCTCTCCTGTTAACTACCACGCCCCGCGGTGCCAGCCGCGGGGCTTTTTTTGTCCCACTCCTGCCACTCGTTATAATCGTACCCTTGTAGAGCACGATTATTTCTTTCTCGCCGGGCGCAACTTGGAAACATGCGCGACGGGGAGAGACGTCTGTATTTGAGTCCGGGGTATTGCATTGAGCGATTTCACGGGAAATGACACACAGTTTGAAATTGAACGGCTAGAGCTGCTGTTCAGAGAGCTAACCGCCCGCGTCACGCAATTGAACCAGGCGGCAAAGCAAGTCCAGAGCGCGTCGCCGCTTCACGGCGCTCTATCACAACCGGGCCATGAGATGATTCGCCTGGTGGCTTCGCTCAGCGATTCCCTGGAACAACTGCGGACGCGCGTGGAATCGCATGAAAAACAGCGTGAGCATCTACGCGCCTTGCAAGCGATCTCAGGCACAATTAACTCCTCTCTAGATCTGCCCGAGGTGCTTCGCCAGGTGATGGACGCCATTATCGAGCTAACAGGCGCCGAACGCGGCTTTCTGATGTTAAACGACGAAGAGAGTGGCGTGTTGGAGGTACAGGTCGCCCGCAACATGGACCGCGAGACGATCGGCCAATCTTCGTTCGATATCAGCCGCAGCATCGTGGCCGGCGTCGCGCACAGCGGCGAACCGGTTGTCACGATTAATGCCCAGACCGACCCTCGTTTTTCCGGGCAAGAAAGCATCATCAGTTATAATCTGCGCTCCATTCTCTGCGTGCCGCTGATGATACGCGACCAGATCACGGGCGTCATCTACGCTGACAACCGCATCGCTTCGGGCATTTTTGGCGATAGGGACCGCGACCTGTTGGCGACGTTTGCCAACCAGGCAGCAGTGGCCATTGCCAACGCGCGCCTCTTTCAGCGAACGCGCGTGCAACTGTCTGACATCACGGAAATGAAAAACCTGATGGACGACGTATTTGCATCCATCGCCAGCGGCGTGATTACCGTGGATGCCCAGGATCGCGTGGCGCTTTTCAACCGCGCAGCGGAACGCATCCTGGGTCTTCCTGCCATCGACGTGCTGGGCCGTCCATA
>JAICPS010000110.1 GCA_025929715.1 Anaerolineae bacterium
ACCATTCCACCAGAGTACGTCTAACGCCGCAACAGAGCCCACGTTCAGCGCAGCCAGCGTGCTCTCGTCGAACGCAAGCTGCATGACGTAAGGCTGGAAGAATTGGCTCACGTCCTGCCCGCCGCTATCTTCTGCCGTCAGCGTAAAGCTGCGCAACAGGGTTGTGCCCTGCGGCAGCGGGTGGAGCGAGTCGGAGTGACTGGTGTAGGTTAAGGTCAGCGTTTCGCTTACGGCGCCTTGCGGGAAGGTAATCGACACCGCGTCGTTGCTGCTGCTGAGCGTTCCTCCGGCGCTAGGCGTGACCGGCGCGTCGAGCGTTTCTAACACCGTGCACTCGCCGGTACACACTTCGCCGGGAGCGCAGCACTTACCCAGGCAGCAGGTACCCGGATCGCAGCAAACGTCGAAGCACTGCTCCTGCCCCTCGGCGCAGGGCTGGCATTGGCCGCCGCTGCAAACCTGCCCGGCAGGACAGCAAACGTCGCCGCAGACCCTTCCTTCGCTGCAGCAACCGCCGTTCATGTAGACGTAGCCCGGGTTACAGCAGCCGTCACGCTCGGGCGTGGCGCTCTCTTCCGGACAGCAGAGGAGACTGCCCACGCAGACCTCGCCCGCCGGACAACACTGGCCGATGCAGGCCTGTTCGTCGGGGCAGCAGACATAACCGGGCGGATCGCCGGTAGGCGATATGGGCACACAGGTGGTGCCCTCAGAACAGCAGGTCCCGTTACCCTGTGCGTCGTAACAGCAGGTAACGCCGGCGGCGCAGCAAAGCCCCTGGGAGGGGTCGCAGCAGATCTCGCCCGCGGCGCTGTCGCAGCAGGCATCGCCGCATTCTTCCTGGTTTTCGCTGCACTGTTCGGGCTCGTTGCATTGGAATGTGGTCGTGCCACACGTCGCCTCAGGCGCGCAGCACCAGCCGTACGTGCCGTCTGAACAAAGTTGATATTGTACTGGATCGTTCTGGCAACAGATGCCGTGAGTATCACCGCCGTTGAGCAGCGTGGAGCTGGGGCAATAATAGTCGTAACGGCAGCAAATGTCGCCACAATCATGAGGATAAGTGGGGTCGTCGTCGCAAGGCGGTCCGCCGCCTGCCTCGGTCTTGCGCGCCAGCCCACCGCCAAAGAGGGTCGCGGCGATCGTGCCGCCCAGCAGGCGCAGCGCCTCGCGGCGCGAAACGGGGCTGGCGACCACGCGTGCAACATCGTCAAGCCACTGGCTCATGGTGTACCTCCTCTCGCGCTTCTTGCGCGGCTTGCGCCAGGGCCATCACGGCCGGTCCACCGGCGACGGCGCGTGACGCTATCTTGCCGTCGGCGTCAACGAGAACGGCTGCCGGCGTCCCACCGGCGCCCACTGCGCGACCCAGGGCAAAGTTGTCGTCCAACAGGACCCGCGAGCGCAGGTTGAGGGCGCGGTTCGCCTCCACGCCGCCCGTGGAGATGATAAGCGGTTCGGGCATATCCTCCGGCCGTTCCTGCTCCCAGCGTCGAAAGTCGTCGAGCAGGCGCTGGCAGTAGCCGCATCCTGGATTCCAGAAGACGAGTAACTGCCGGCGTATTGCGGCGACTCTGACTACATTGCCGTCGAGATCGGGTAGCTCCAGCTCAGGGAGTCGTTGCACCGCTTTCTCGCGCCGTAATTTGGGTGGAGAGCTGCCGTTGGTGTGGGCGTGAGGCGGTTGGCCGGGCCCTTGGCCGGGCCGTTGGCCTAGAGTTAGCGCCTGTTGCAGCAAGGTCCGTATTTGCTGGGGGCCGCGCGCCTGGGTGCTGCCAATTGCGCCATCGGCTCTGATCAGGACGGCGACCGGGGTTGCGTTAACGCCATACGCTTTCGATATCCCGCCGTCGCGCTGCACCAGGGCAGACGGCAGCGGCGCATCGCCATTCTTCGCGCTGCTGATCAGGGCAATCGTCAGTTTTTCAAGGTGTTCAGACTGCCAGCGCCGCACGTCTGGAAGCAGCTCCTGGCAGGGACCGCAACCAGGCTCGGCGAAGAGCAGGAGCACGGGCTTGCCGCGCCCGCGCAAGTCTGACAGGGTGCGCGTGGTTCCATCGGGCGCCGTCGCCCGGAATTCGGGCGCGATTTCGCCGACGGCCGGGGCGTGTGATGAACCGTTTACGCTCCCAAGCGCGCCAGAGCGCAGCGGCGATGAGGCGGGCCGCTGGTCGCCGCTTAGTTGAGACTCCAATTCGTCGATGTGCAGTAACAGGCTGCCGTGGCGGCGCAACAAGGCGAGCGATAGCCAGGTCTGCCCGCCGACGAGCAGAACGACGAGCAGGGCGCCGCCGTAGACGAGGAATTGCGAGAGCTCGATTTGCGACCACGCAAAGCGGCCGGCTGATTCAGGTCCTATTGCCGCGAGATAGGCGGCGGGCAAAACGAACGCGAGGTTGCGCAGCAGCGACCCACCACCGATTGGTTTGCTTGATAGCTGGCCGAAACAGTTGCAGTCAGGCGTTTCCCCGCGCGCCAGGTTGACGGCGATGGCCACGCTGAAAAGCACTAGCAGGGCTAGCGCGAGGACGCTCCCCAGCCAGGCGGTCTGAGGTATGATCAGCGCCACGGCTACTACCAGCTCTGCTGCCGGCAGCAGGCGTCGCAAGCGTCGCGCGAGCGCCGTCGGAAGGCCAAACTCCTTGAGAGCTTGCCCGGTTCCGGCCGGGTCGCGCCATTTGGCTACGCCGGCGACCAGAAAGACGGTCGCCAGGAGCAGCCGGGCAAGTAGGGCGAGTATGCCCGTTTGAATAATGGTCGTCATAGGGTCGGCGCCTCCTTACAATACGATATAGTACGCCCGCGCCGGGCTCCTGCTGGCGGCCGGGCAGCTTCGTCCGTTTGTACAGCGTAGCACCCGCCTGGAGTGGTGTCTATCTATCCTTATGTGTAAAGGGGGTATAGTTTAGGGTATAAAGCGAGTGGGGATTGATCGCCGGTTCTAGAGACCAGTGAAGTTGGTTCTTGCTAACAGTCAACCTGAGTGAGACGAAGGATCTCCGCCTGTCGGTTGGAGACCCTTCACTCAGCAGACTTCGTTCAAGGTGACGGCGGTAGGGCTCAGGCCGCGGGACGGATGTTTTGATTTACGTGGAAGAAGTTTTCCGGGTCGTAGTGGGCCTTGACGCGCGACAGCCGCTCGTAGTTGTCGCGGTAGGTTGCCTGCACGCGCTCCTGGCCTTCTTCCATCATGAAGTTGACGTAGCCGCCGCCGGCCGAGAAGGGATGGAGCGCTTCCCAGTAGTCCACGGCCCACGACTTGGCCCGGTCCACGTTCGCCGGGTCGGGGTCTACGCCGACGATGACCTGCGACCAGGTCACGTCGCGGTAGCTGAACGCAGTGTCGCGGCGGTCGACGCGGTGCACGGCGCCGTTGATGGGGTAGAGATGCATGGTGCTGTGCAGCGTGGGCAGGCGGCGGGCGAATTGTAGGTGGCGCTCGATAGCCTCGTCGGGTAACTGCCGCACGAAATCGGCCTTCCAGTACCACTGCAGACCGCGCGGATAGACCCAATCAAACGCTTGTTGCAGCGCGGGATAGGGCATCGGCTGAACGCCGAACAGCGCGGGCGGGACCGTGTCGCGCACGGGCCGCAACGCCGCTTCAGCTTCCTCTTGGGGACCGGTGTAACACCAGACGGCAAAGCACATCTTCTGCATGTGCAGCTCTTCCGGGAAGAGTTCTACCGGGGGAATGGTATGGAACCCTAGCCAGCCGTAGATGGTCTCGGGCGCTTCTTTGATGAAGCCGCGATACCATTGCATGACCTCTTTGGCCTGCTCCAGAGGCCACAGCGTGGGTCCGCCGACGACGGTGTGCACGGGATGCAAGCGGAAGGTGAAAGCGGTTACCACCCCGAAGTTGCCGCCGCCACCGCGTAGAGCCCAGAAGAGGTCCGCATTTTCCTCGTCGCTGGCTTTCACCAGCCGCCCGTCGGCGAGCACGACCTCGGCCTCGAGGAGATTGTCGATGGTCAATCCGTACGCACGCGTCAGGTAGCCGTGTCCGCCGCCCAAGGTCAGCCCGCCCACGCCGGTCGTGGAAATGATGCCGCTGGGTGTGGCAAGGCCGAAGGCGTGGGTCGCGCCGTCTACGTCGGCCCAGGTGCAGCCCGCCTCAACGCGCGCCGTGCGCGCCTCGGGGTCTACGCTTATCTCCTTCATGGGCGCCAGATCGACGACCAGACCATTGTCGACGGTGCCAAGCCCGGCGCCATTGTGGCCCCCGCCGCGAATAGCGACGTCCAGCCCGTTGGCGCGCGCGAATTCGAGGGCGGCAACGACATCGTCGACGCTTTCGCAACGCGCGATGAGCGCCGGGCGGCGGTCGATCATGGCGTTGTACATGCGGCGCGCCTCCTCATACTGGTCATCGCCAGGTTGGATCAACTCGCCCTGTAGGGCATCGCGGAAAGCGAACAAGCCCGATGCCGTCACGGTTTTTTGTGCTTCATCTACTGTCGTCATGGGTAACCTCCATTTGGATTGGAAGAATCAACTATGCTCATGGTACCCGGCGGGCGTTCCGCTAGCGATCCAGGCGGCGATCCACGTGGCGCTTGCGCCAACTTGTGGCGAAAAAGATGTACAATGGCGTTATGTCTCTACAAATTTATTTGTTTGGCGCGCCGCGCTTTGCGGAAGGGGAGTGCGCGCTTCACGTCCAGCGGCGCAAAGCCAGGGCGCTGCTGGCCTATCTGGCCCTGAACCGGCAGCCGCAGACGCGCGAGCTGCTGGCGACGCTGTTTTATCCCGAATCGGACAACGCCCTTGCCTACCTGCGCCGCGATCTTTCGGAAGTTAGACGACAGGTGGGAGAGGAGATTCTGAGAGCAGAGAACGAGGTAAGCTTGAACCCAGGCGCCGAGGTGTGGGTGGACGTGCTTGCATTTCAGGCCCGCCTGGACCTGGTAGCGGCGCACGGCCATTTCCCGCAGCAGCCGTGCGCCGAATGTCTTGCTGCTCTACAGGAGGCAATCGCGCTGTATAGCGACGACTTTCTTGCGGGCTTCATACTTCCCGATTGCGCGGCGTTTGAAGAGTGGCAATTTTTCCAAGGGCAAGCTTTGCGCCAGGGCCTGGCGCAGGCGCTGGAGAAGATGGTTGCCTGGCACGCCGCACAAAGAGCCTATGCCGAGGCAATCAGCGCCGCCCGCCGCTGGCTGGCTCTGGACCCCTTGCATGAAGCGGCGCAGCGCAGGTTGATGGAACTGTATGCCGCGAGTGGGCAGCGCGCCGCGGCTTTGCGCCAGTACGAGGAGTGCCAGCGCCTGCTGGACGAGGATTGGGGCGTTGTCCCGGAAACAGAAACGACGGCGCTTTTCGAAGCGATCCGCACCGGTCAATTTCAACTGGCGCCTAAGGACGGCGAGGAAGGCACGCGCCGGACGGCCACGCAGAACCTGCCGGCGCAATGCGCATCGTTCGTGGCGCGCGACGAAGAGTTGGTTGAAGTCCGGCGCACGCTAAGTGAGGCGGGCTGCCGGTTATTGACCCTGGTAGGACCCGGAGGCGTGGGCAAGACACGACTGGCGCTGGAAGCGGCGCGCGAGATGCAGTTTGGCGATGGCCTATGCTTCGCGCCCCTGGCTGCGCTGAACACGGGCGGGTTGCTTCCTGGCGCGGTCGCGGACGCGCTGGAGGTGCGGCTATACGGGGAGGAAAGGTCGCTAGAGGCGTTGTTGGAGCAGCTACGGCCGCGAGAGATGCTGCTCATCCTTGATAATTTCGAGCAACTGCTGCCTGAAGGCGCCGATTTCGTCGCGGCCGTGCTGGAGCACGCGCCGAACGTGAAGCTATTGGTTACCTCGCGACAGCGGCTTCATCTGCGGGCGGAGTGGGCGTTCGTGGTAAGCGGGCTGCACTACCCTACAGAAGAGAATGCAGATGAACTCGAATCTTTTGGCGCGGCGCAGCTGTTTTTGCAACGCGTGCGGCAGGCGCGGGGCGAGTTGGCGCTGTCGCCGCAAACGCGTACAGCCATCGCGCGCATTTGCAGCCTGACGCAGGGAATGCCACTGGCGCTGGAGCTAGCCGCCGCGTGGACCACGACGCTATCTTGCACCGAGATCGCCGAGGAGATCCAGCGCAGCGTAGACTTCCTGGCCGCGGCCCTACGCGACCTGCCTGACCGCCACCGCAGCATGCGGGCCGTCTTCGACAGCTCCTGGGAGCTACTGGACGACGAGGAGCGAGAGCTTTTCCGTCAGCTATCACTTTTTCGCAACGGATTCACACGCGCCGCCGCCGAAGCCGTCTGCCGATTGCCGGGCGGGAGCCGCTCCATACTGCCGGTCCTGGCGGCGCTGGTGGGCAAGTCGCTACTCACGCGGGTGGCGACGGGCCGCTATGAGATCCATGAGCTGATGCGCCAGTATGGGGCGGCGCGCCTGGCGCAGGATCCAGAGAAAGAATACGCCGCGCGGCAGCGCCATAGCCAGTACTATCTGGAGCTGTATGCGCGGCAGGAAGGTCGACTTAAAGGACCCCGGCAGCAAACGGCGCTGCACCAACTGAGAGCCGAATTGGCCAACCTGCGCCTGGCCTGGCAGCATGCAGCGCGCCACGGGCGCTCGCAGCTCATCATGGGGGCTGCGGAGGGCGCGTGGTTGTTTCTACAACAGAGCAGCCATATTAACTTTCAGGAACAGGGCGCGCTGTACGATCTGGCGCTAAGCCGCGTGCAGCGGCGCATCGACGCTGCCGAGGCGAGCGGAAATGCGGCGTCCGCGGCTGACGAACTGGCCCTGGGCAAGCTTCAGGCGCTCAAGGTCGGCATGTGCATGCGCATGGGCGATCTGGAGCAGGCGCTGATGCTGGCGCACGAAAGCCTGGCGCAGTTGCGGCGCTTGCAAGCGTGGCGCGAGGTCGCGTTCGCGCTGAACATGCTGGCAGCCACGGTGCACGTGCTGGGGGACCATGAAGCCGAGTGCGCGTATTTGCAGGAGAGCATTACGCTTGCCAGAGAGACTGGCGCTCGCTGGCTCCTGGGTTATTCGCTGAACGATCTGGGCATGGCGACGCATTTGATGGGCGATACGAGGGAGGCGCAGCGCCTTTCACGAGAAAGTATGGCACTGTTCCGGCAAATGGGAGACTGGCGCGGCCTGGCTTTCGCCCTGGATAATATGGGCCTATTCGCGTTCCAGCTATCAGCTTTTGACGAGGCGGAAGAATATTACCGCGAATGCCTGAGCATCCGGCAGGCGAGCGAAGATATGTGGGGCGTGGCCAAGGCGTTGTCGCACCTGGTTATGGTGGCCCGAGCCCGCGGCGATAAGGCGATGGCGCGCGCCGACCTGCTGCAAGCCGTGCGCGCTGCGCGGCAAGCCGCGGCCTGGTCGCAACTGCTGGATACGCTCGTTCAACTGGCGGAATTGCTGCAAGAGGAAGGCGAGACGACACAAGCGCAAACGATCGTGCGCTGCTGCCTGGCGCAACCTGCGCTTAGCGACGCTGCGCGGGAAAGCGCAGAACGGTTGGCTGGGGCCTGGCCTATCGCCCAGGACGAAGCGGCGATGTCCACGCCCGCCCCCACCCTTGAGGAGCTTTTGGCATCGCTGCTTGAGCCCTGAAGCAAGTGATGGATCGGCTCCTGGATCGCCGGTGGTACGCCAGCCGGCTATATTTTAAGAGATTAGAGGACTGGAGATTGACCGAACTGCGTTCGGGCGAGATTGGGGGATTGGAGAACTGGAGATATTCAGCAAAAACGTGGAGAGATGAGATGCGCGCATTAGATCCGACAGCCAGCGGACAGTTGAACCTGCACGGCTACCAGATTGGCTACGAAACGTTTGGCGACCCTGAGCAGCGGCCCTTTTTGCTGCTGCCTACCTGGCAGATCATACATAGCCGCCATTGGAAAATGCAGGTTCCGTTCCTGGCTCAATATGGCTATGTCATAACCTACGATTCACCCGGCAACGGGTTGGCGGAGCGCACGGAGGCGTCTGCCGCTTTTGAATACGACCGCATCGTGGACCAGGGTGTGGCGCTGCTGGACCATCTGGGGGTAGAACGGGCGGACGTGTTGGGTCTCTCCAGGGGCACGGTTTATGGCATCTGGATGGCCGCGCGCTATCCTGAGCGCGTGCGCAGCCTGGCGCTCATCGGCAACGGGGTGACGCCAGAGCTGAAGCCGGCTGACGCCAGTGAATTCTGGCGGCAAAAGGAGCAGTATGAAGGCTGGGAAAAGTGGAACGCCCATTACTGGCTAAATCATTATGAGGAATGGCTCGAATTCTTCTTCGACCAGATGTTTAGCGAGTCGCATTCAACGAAAGGATTAGACGATTGCGTCGGCTGGGGCCAGGAAACGCGCCCCGAAATCCTGGTGCGCACGTCGGGGAATCCGGCGCTGGCGCCACAACTGTCTGCCGAGGAGGCCATCGCGCGCGTGCAGTGCCCGGTCCTGCTCATTCACGGCAGCGACGACCGCATCACTGCGCTATCGGCAAGCGAAAGGCTGGCAGAGGCGCGGCCGGATTTTGAACTCGTGACGCTGGAAGGATGCGGTCATGGGCCGCACGTACGCGATCCGGTGCGCGTGAACCTCTTGCTAGAGGAGTTTTTCAGCCTGAGTAAGCCAAAGCGGCGGCAATGGCGGCGCGCCATGAAGCGGCGCAATCCGCGCGCCCTTTTCATTTCCAGCCCTATCGGCCTGGGGCACATACAGCGCGATCTGGCGATCGCCGGCGAATTGCGGCGCCGCGTGCCGGAGCTGGAAATCGAGTGGCTGGCGCAACATCCGGTCACCAGAGTGCTGGAGGAAGCGGGCGAGACGATCCATCGGTCGAGCAGCAAGTTGAGCAGCGAATCGCAACATTGGGAACAGTCGGCCAACGGACATGGGCTGCACTGCTTCTACGCCTGGCGCGAGATGGACGAAATTCTGCTGGCTAACTTCATGGTCTTTCTGGACGCCGCGCGCGCGACGCCCTATGACCTGTGGATTGGGGACGAGGCCTGGGAAGTCGATTACTATCTGCACGAGAATCCGGAGCTGAAGACGGCGCCTTTTGTGTTCATGACCGACTTTCTGGGCTGGCTGCCCATCGACCGCTCATCCGGCTCGCGCGAGGCGATGCTGACGGCCGATTACAACGCCGAGATGATCGAGCAGGTGGCGCGCTATCCGCGGGTACGCGACCGGGCGCTGTTCGTCGGTAACTATGAGGACATCATTCCCGAGCGTTTTGGCGATGGGCTGCCCATCATTTCCGGCTGGGCGCGCGACAATTTTACGGCGATTGGCGATTACATCGTGGCCTTTGACCCCGCGGATTACGCCGACCGCCAGGCCGTGCGCCGGAGGTTAGGATATCATGAGCAGCAGCCTCTGGTCTTTTACGCCGTCGGCGGCACTGCCGTAGGTCGTGAGCTGCTGGGCAGGGCGTGCGCCGCCTGGCCCCTGGTGCTACGCGAGCGACCGGACGCGCGCTGTATCGTCGTCGCCGGCCCACGCATTGACCCGTCGAGCCTGCCACGGCACGATGGCATGGAGGTTCGGCCTTACGTGCACAACCTCTACGAGCATCTGGCGGTATGCGACCTTGCCGTGGTGCAGGGTGGCTTGAGCACGACGATGGAGCTGGCGGTGAGCAGGCGCCCGTTTCTTTATTTCCCCATCGCCAACCATTGCGAGCAAGTCTATCACGTGGCCCATCGCCTTGACCGCTATGGGGCCGGGCAACGGTTGCAGTATGGCGAGACGAGCGTGGAAAGCCTGGCCGAAGCGGCGCTTTCAAACCTGAGCGCGGACACCGGCAATTACCGGCGGCACACGCCGGGCGCGGCTGCCCGGGCGGCGGAGCTGATTGCCGAGCTGCTGTAATTGAGCCTTCCCTGACAGGTTTTGTCGCCATAAAACAAAATGACCGGGTAGCGCTTGCGTGGCGCGAGCATCCTGTCAGCGGGGCTTGCAAGCTGGAAACTTGCGCCACGATTGAGCCGCGGTGACCAGCTTTTTTGCCAGACCTTCGACGAAATCTGTCAGCTCTTTACAATTTGGATATGATGGGCGGCATTATGCAGGTAAGTGTTGAACGGCTCCAGCCGTTACTACCAGGCGTTTGTGCCGCCGTGTGGGGGTTGGGGCTGAGCCGTGTGCTGTTTGAGCTGTTTTTTCCGCGGGCGGTGTGGTTGGGACGGCCGGCGGCGGCGGTGGGGCTGGCGTTGCTGGCGGCTGTTTTTGGTTGGGTTGTGTGGCGGGCCTTGGAGCGGCGTTTTGGCGACACTACGGCGCTAGCGCTTTTTTTGCCACTGCTGCTGAACGCGCAGGCGGTGATGCAGCCGCAAGGGCCCACGTTGCACAGCCGGCTGCTTTTTGGCGGTTCGATATGGCTCGGCTTGGCCGTGGCATTAGCCGTTTATTGGGGCAAGATTGCAAGTTTGCAAGGGGCAGGTGAAAGCCGCAAGCATGTGGTGCTGAGCCTGTTGCTGCTGGTTGGTGCGCTGGCGTCCGTTTACTTGCCGACGATGGCGCAGACGGTGGGGCGCGCGGATACGTTTGAGGTCCAGGTGGTGATCCCAAAGCTGGGCATCGTGCACCCCACGGGCTACCCGCTGTATTTGCTGCTGGGCAAGCTGTTTACGTTTATTC
>JAICPS010000428.1 GCA_025929715.1 Anaerolineae bacterium
GATGGTCTTGTTGCATGGCCGCAAGGTCGCGGAAGTTTCCGCGGCTGAGGTTAGCGAGCGCGATCTTGTAGACTTGATTACGGGCGCCAGAGCGGGGAACAGGCAGTAATCAGGCGGGCGGAAGTGAAAAGCTCACTCTTACTCCAACGCCGCCTTTATCCTGTCGACCACTCCCTCCACCGTATCGTGGACGCTGACGCTGATCGCCTCGCCGGACGCGGGAGGTTCCAGCGCCTCGAACTGGCTGCGCAGCATGCTCGCTTCAAAGTAGTGTTCTTCGCGCGCCAGTATGCGGGCTCGGATAAGGTCGAAGCTGCCGTAGAGGTAGACAAAACAGACATTCTCGACTCCACGCGCCAGGCGCTCTCGATACTTTTCCTTGAGGGCGGAGCAGGCTAAAACGGCCGATTCGCCGCGGGCGGCGATGCCGGCGATGAGCGCGTGGAGGCTGTCGAGCCACGGAGCGCGGTCGGCGTCGTCGAGAGGGATGCCGCCGGCCATTTTGGCGATGTTTTGTGGTGGGTGAAAGTCGTCGCCCTCGTAGAAGGGATAGCCTAACCGTCGCGCAAGCGCCCGTCCGACGGTTGTCTTTCCGGAACCGGAGACGCCAGTAAGGATGATGATACGGTTCATTCGTGGGTCAAGGTGATCAAGATGATCATCATTATTGTTTTTTCCAGTTGATCACCTTGCTAGGAAATTCTGCCGGGCGGAGATTCTTCGCTCCGAAGACGCCCCATTCATGGGACCCGCTCAGAATGACGAATTCCCTAGTCTCGAGTTTTCCGGTCCTCTAGTTCTCCACTCTCCTCAACGTCGCCGTCACCGTCGGGTCATTCGTACACAAGGCCGGCGGGTATACGGTGGCTACGGCTTCTACCGTCTGTCCATCAGGCGAGAGCGTCGCTTCGAGCTCGACGGGAACCACAAAGCCACTGACTTCGACGTCAGAAGTGGTCGAGAGGCGCCGGCCGTCCACCTGGTCCAGCTCATCACTGGCGCTGAGGGTTGTGGCCGGAATGGGAAAGCTGCCGCAGAGGCCACCAGCTTCTACGACCAGGCCTTCGCCTATGGTTGCCGTGCCCTCGATCTGCCGGCCACGTTGCACCAGCTCCAGCTGCAAGGTCGCGCTGCTGTCGTTTTCGCCGGTAACCGTGCCCGCGAAGGTGCCCGTGAATGGACCTAGCTCACCGGAGCCCTCATCTGCCCCTGGCGCTTCGGCCTCCGAGTCAGGCGTCTCTGCCGCGGGTGGCTGCACCTCGGCGTCTGGCCCGGCGGCCGTTTCGTCGTCGTCCGCTGCCGCCGCCAGGGTCGGCGTGGCTTCGCTTACAGTTGTCGGAGCAAGAGCGGGCGTTGGCGGCGCCAGGATCTCGGGAGGGTCATCGAAGAACTCGATGATCTGTTGCTGCCAACGATCCGCCACGCCGCGACAGCCGGTGAGCAGCGACAGGAAGGCTGTGATTATGATCAAGCGTTTTATGGTTGTCTGCATAGTATACCTTTTCTTTGGTATTGGTAGCGGGCGAGGCAGGCCGGAAAGCAGGTTAGTTTGCGTTCTCAGCGTCGTGCCGACCTGCCTCACCCTACGAACGTTACACAGCAAAGGTATAGAATATGTTAGCAGACGCCGCTTTTGCTTAAGAGAGGCTAAGATTGCGAGGTGCCCGGCATTTGCTGAAGTGCCGGGCACCTGCGGGGTTTAATTATTGATGAACGGCAAAAAGCCGATGCCGAAGGGCGGTGCTTCGTAGAAAATGCGGAAGCCGCACACCTGCATGGTGGCGCCCTGGATGGTGGGCCGCCAGTTCAACACGTAGGAATAAGGCGTGTAGTCGATGGTGTGATCGATCAGGGGCGTGTCGGCGAAGCCCTCGCCTGTGTTTCCCGAAGAGGTCATCGCCCACTCTTGCACCAGCTCGCCGTACAGGTCGTAGATTGTAAACCAGGCGGTGGAATTGACGTCGGAATTGTCGTCATAGTACATGCGCACGGTGTTGATCGTCGCGCCCTCTGGCAGCGTGACGGGCACGTTCCAGATTTCGGCCGGGTTGCCGCTGCTGTTGTAGATGCAGCCGCCGCCGGCGCCCCAATAATAGCCCACGCTGCTGGCGCGGGGCCGGAGCATTGAACCTGCGAGCCGAAAGTCGCGCAGGAAGACGCCTTCGGGCGACTGTGGGGTATTATCGGCCTCGCGGCCAGTCTGCGCGGTGGGGGAGTCGGGTGGGCTGAGCTGGGCAGGCGTCAGGCCTTCGGTGGGCGCGGCGCTGCTGCGCCACAGTTCGTCCTGCCCGTCGTCCTGTGAAAAGGCGCTGGCGCCCCCGGTCCACTGTGCCAGTAAGAATATGACCAAAGTAAGTGATAGCGCGGCGATGGCGCCGGCTGCTGTGCGGCGGTTCATGGTTGCCTCCGATAGATAGTGCTTGGTTGATGTAGCTCGTAGAGCATGATTATATCTTGCTCGCCAGGCGCGAAAATACAACTGATATGAAACGCACCCTTTACCAAATCGCTGTACATCTCTGTAAAACACTGTAGCAGATTGCGCAGTGCTGCGGCAAGGCTATATAGATATAAAATTGAGATCGGGGTAAGATTTTTGGGAGGTGGTTGGGGTATTTTGGTGTGGAGTGAAGTATGTAGAGTGTAGCCTGTGGAGTGTGGATGCTGTGGGTGCACACTCTACAGACTAGAGACCATAATGGAGTACTGGCCATGACACGCTTGAAAATCCCCATCGTTTATACGATCGTGCTTGCAGTAGTCTTTGTGTTCGTAACGTTGCCCAACGCCGCCCGCGGCGGCGCGATTGGCTTGCCCGAAGGCGCCGCCGCGGTATTTACAAACAGCGGGCAGTCGCTTGGCGGCGAAACGGGGAACGGGGTGGCGCTGGGCGACCTGGATGGCGACGGCGACATAGACGCGTTCGTGGCCAATGACTACAGCGATTTTGGCGAGGCTAATCAGATCTGGATCAATGAGGGCGGCGCGCAGGGGGGCGACGAGGGCGATTTTGTGGCCGGCCCCACGCTGGGCACGGAGGATGGCAACGCGGTTGCGCTGGGCGACCTGGACGGCGATGGCGACCTGGACGCGGTGGTTGGCGTGCTCTCGCCGCTAAGCGGCATGGTGTGGGTGAACCAGGGCGGCGCGCAGGGGGGCGACGAGGGCGATTTCGCCGCGGGAGACTCGTTTGGCAGCTTCGGCGCTTACGCCGTGGCCGTTGGCGACGTGGACCTGGACGGCGACCTCGACGCGTTCGTGGCGGGCAACAGCAACCAGGCCTGGCTGAATAATGGCGACGGCACGTTCAGCGCCGGCCCGGCGCTGACGTTCCAGTATAGCACGGCCATTGTTCTTGCCGACCTGGATGATGACGGCTGGCTGGACGCGGTCATCGGCGACGCCGCGGATGGCAGCAACAACCGGGTGTGGTGGAATGACGGCAATTGGGACCCCGGGCTGGGCTCGTTTACGCAGGGTGACGCCCTGCCGGCGGCCAGCCTGGTTCACGGCGCAGCCGTCGCCAACCTAGACGACGATGGCCGGCCGGACATTTTCCTTGCTACCGGCGCCCAGGACCAGATCTACTGGAACGACGGCTCGCGCAACTTCAGCACGGCCGGGCCATTGGCGGTATCCGATAATAGCTTTTCGCTGGTCCTGGGCGACGTGGACGGCGACGGGCTGGTGGACGCCGTCGTGGGCAACGTCACCGCCGATCCCAACCGCGTGTGGCGCAACGAAGGTGGCCGGATGTTCACGCCCATCCAGGAATTTGGCGACGAAATTGGCCAGTATTGGGCCAGGGCGTTGGGGCTGGCCGACCTGAACGGCGACGGCGCGGACGATCTGTTCGAGGTGACCGCGGCCGAGGATCGGGTGTGGTTCAACAACATGGGCTCGCCGACCGTCATCCCTAACGAGGAGGGCTGGCAGCTTCAGACGGTGGACGTGCGCGGCGACGCGGGCTATGCAACCTCACTGGCGCTGGACGCGAATGGCTACCCCCATATCAGCTACAACCGGCTCTACATTGGCCCCGACGACACGGTTTCTTACCTCATGTACGCGCGCTGGGATGGCGTTCGCTGGCGCAGCGAGACGGTGCGCGCCGACGTCAACGCCGATACCTCGCTGGCGTTGGATAGCGCCGGCAATCCGCACATCGCTTTCAGAATGGACAACGGTGGCACCCTGGGCTACACCTATTGGGATGACGCAAACTGGCAGATGCAGACGGTGGACGCAGTGCCTTTTCCGCAGACGCTCGCGCTTGGCTCGCTGGCGCTTGATGCAAA
>JAICPS010000615.1 GCA_025929715.1 Anaerolineae bacterium
ATCGACGTTCTTATCGACTTTAAAGATGACCGAGCCGCCGTTGCCGCCATCGCCGCCGTCAGGGCCACCGCGCGGAACGAACTTCTCGCGACGGAAACTGATCATCCCGTCGCCGCCGTTGCCGCTCTTTACAAAGATTCGCGCTTCGTCGTAAAACATGGCCGGAGGCTACGACTCGTCCTGATCCTCCAGTAGCACGCGGAGCGCCGCGAGACGGGGGTCGATGTCGTCAAATACGCAGTCGCACTCGCCTTCGTTGAGGTTCTTGCCACACTGCACACAAATTCCCTTGCAGGCGTCGCGACAATAGACTTGCATGGGAATGGCCAGCAGGCTTAGCTCGCGAATGAGCGGCGCCAGATCGAGAATGCCGTCTTCATTGATAACGAATTCGCCGGGTGGCGCCGTATGCGCGGGATGATAGTAGAGATCGTCAATCTGGATCTCGATGGGTAAGGTGACTGTATCCAGGCAGCGCGTGCACTCGGCCTCAATGGTACTCTCCAGCTTGCCGTTGAGGTAAATACCGCGCGAGGTACGAGTTGCGCGAAACTTACCCTTCAACGGAGAAAGGTTGACGTCTTCACTGATTTCAATGTCCGGATAGTCAAGCTCGACGTCCCTGCGCGCGCCGAGACCGCCTTCCAGAAGGTGTCCAAAGTTAAACCGCAGACGTGATAGGCGTTGCTTTTCTTTCATGTCGAATCGTGTTGTACTCGGTAAAATAGAATAGCCGGACGGCTGTCCGGCATGCAAGTGTACGTATAGGCGAGTATAGCATAGCGCCAAGAAGAGCGTCAATCAGGGGGCGGCAGTGTTAACTAAGATCAAATGGAGGGTAGAGGACAGAGTTAGAGGGTGGAGGTTGGCTCGGATTTGAGTATGGATCATCGGACATTTCTAGTAGCCACGCATAACAAGGGAAAGGTAAAGGAGTATCGAGAGCTGTTGGAAGATCTTGATGCTTCGTGGGTGGGACTGAATGACGTGGGGATATATTGGGACGTGGAGGAGACGGGCACGACGTTCAAGGAAAACGCGGGCCTAAAGGCCACGAGTTACGCGCGGGCCAGCGGGATTCTGACGCTGGCGGACGACTCTGGCCTGGAGGTTGATGCGTTAGGTGGCGAGCCGGGCGTTTACACGGCGCGGTTCGGCGGCGCGGGACTGACGAGCGAAGAGCGTTATCAACTATTGCTACAAAAGCTCGCGCAGGTTCCGTGGGAGCAGCGCACCGCGCGCTTTCGCTGTGTGGTGGCGCTGGCGGACACGGACGGTATGTTGGCCACGGCAGACGGCGCCATCGAGGGCCGCATCGCGCTGGCGCCGTCGGGCACGGGGGGCTTTGGTTACGATCCGGTGTTCTACGTTCTCGAGGAGCAGGTGACGATGGCGCAGCTGCCGGTCGAGGTAAAGAATCGCATCAGCCACCGGGCGAGAGCGCTGGCGGCGCTGCGGCCGCGGTTGGTTGAGGTGTTCGGTGGTTAGATTTCGGGCGGCGACGCGCAGACACATTGGTTTGATATTAGTAGAGAGAGGGAATCAGCTTTTTAACACGCTTTTGGTACGCTTCATAGGCCGGATATTTTTGGCGCAGCCACTGCTCTTCACGGCGTGACTTGACGTCAAAAAAGAGGAAGAGAATGAGAACATACAGGAAAGTTAATGTCCCGTTTACAAGGAAAGCCCAACCTAAGGCCGCGAGGATAATGCCACTGTAAATGGGATGGCGTACAAAACGGTAGGCACCTGTTTGCACAAGGGTGGCACTCTCTTTGGGATGGGGAACGGCAGTTAAATTTGTCCCCAGGCTCATCACACCGGCCAAAGCCAGTAGGCCGCCCAGCAATCCCAGCAGTAAGCCCACAACCACGCCTATCGTCGACCAGGGAGCGGACCAGCCGGGCATGGTCCCAACGCGCTTCGGCCCAAAGGCAACCAGCGCAAAGAGAATAAACTGAACAACGACATACCCTTCGCCTTTTGACCCTGTCCACCACAATTTTTTGTCGTACATATCGTTCCTGCGTTGTAATGTACCGGTCAGGGATGTGCTGGCGATTAGTGTAGCATATTTGTTCTATCGCACGCAGTCCACCGACGGTGGGCTATACTAACGATTCAAAAGCGATATGTTTTTCAGCAATCGCTGCTAGTATCTCTCCGGTTAACATGACAATTTCAATCGTCAAGTTAAAACTGGTCTCGGTTAGCCTGCTTACTTCATTTCCCGCATCAATAGTGTCAGAAGCTGGATGCAAAAATTAATCCTCTCGAACAACATAGGCATACAATTCAGCGTCTACGTCTTCGTTGTCTACCACAACAGAAAAGTTGAAGTTGGGATAGTCTCGCTTAAGCTTACAACGCCAATATGGAGCATATGATTTTTGACCTTCTGGAGCGAAATGTTACTCGAATTCTACAACATGAGGAGTTGACACGCCTCAGTCCCAACTCATGTCCCCCAGGTGCCCTGTAAATACGCGGTCGTTGTAGGTCTGCGTCCGAAAGGTTTGGGTTGTAAAGGTATAACCATGCTCATCTTGAGCAGGGTCTACGAGCGGCTAGCGTAGCGCAAACATCCTTGTTCGTTTACAATGCCGCCCTGCATCGAGCAAGGAGAGTGGCATGCCGATGATGAGCAAGTTTGTTATCGAAGGAGGGCGCCGGCTGGAGGGGACGATCCGGGCCAGCGGCAATAAGAACGCGGCGCTGGCGCTGCTTCCGGCCTGCCTGCTGACGGATGAGCCGG